>CACYET010000278.1 GCA_902773515.1 uncultured Eubacteriales bacterium
ATAAAAGCGTAGTGACCGGGAGTCAGCTGAGGCCATAGTATCCGGGAGCACTAACCGGGAAGGGCCTAATGTCGTAGCAATGCAAATCGCTGTAAGCAAGTTGGGGACAGCCCGAAAAACTCACAGAACCGCCAATGCGAAGGGGTCGTAACCCGGAGCGGCGGGAAGGAGGACATGCGATTCCCCGAACCTTTACAAGCAGAAGGAGATGCAACAAGTGGAACTGATTGACAGGATTCTCGATGACGATAACATCAACGCAGCAATCCATGCGGTTCAGAGCAACAAAGGTGCACCGGGCATTGACAAGATGCCCGCCATGGAGACCTTCCCGGCCATGATCACCGCGCTGTCTTCCGGCGCGATCGACGGCTACATCTCCGAGCGTCCCGGCGCGGTTTCCGCCTGCGCCTCCAACGCCGATCTGACGTTCGTGACCCCCGGCTTCGTGGCCAGCGAGGAGGACACCTCCATCGCCGTCGCCCTCAAGCAGGGTCAGCCCGAGCTGATCGAGCAGATCAACGGCATCCTCGCCGGCATCGACACCGACGCTCGCAACGAGCTGATGGACAACGCCGTGCTGAACCAGCCGGTGAGCGCCGAGTAAGAGTTTAGAGATCAGAGTTTAGAGTGGAGTTTTGGAGGAAATCCTCCGGATTTCTTTGATTCAACAGGAGAGCGCCACCTGGCATCTTTCTCCTTGAAATCAAGACAAATCCGCAAGGATTTGCACCTTAACTCCACTCTAAACTCTCAACTCTCAACTCTTTTCTGTTATCCCCTATTTCTGTACGAAAGGTTTGTTTCATATGCCAACCGCCCAATCCGGCTTCTTTGAATGGGTGTTCTTCTTCCTCAAAACCTACGGCGGGCTGTTTCTGAAGGGCGCGGGCGTCACGCTGCTGATCGCGCTGACGGGCACGCTGACGGGCTTCGTCCTCGGCCTGGGCGTGGGCTATGTGCGCGCCATGCCCTGCGAGAAGGAGGGCGGCGCGGTGCGCTACTGGCTGCTGAAGCTCGCGCGGGCGCTGCTGGGCGTCTATATCGAGGTGTTCCGCTCCACGCCGATGATCGTACAGGCCATGGTCATCTTCTACGGCATCTCCGCGGTGTTCCACGTCACGCTGCCCTACCTGCTGGCGGGCTACGTGATCGTGTCGATCAACACCGGCGCGTACCTGGCCGAGATCGTGCGCGGCGGCATCCAGTCCGTGGACCCCGGCCAGCAGGAAGCCGCGCTCGCCATCGGCATGACCTACGGCCAGAGCATGCTGCACGTGGTACTGCCGCAGGCCATCCGCAACATCCTCCCCGCGCTGGGCAACGAGTTCGTGGTCAACATCAAGGACACCTCCGTGCTGAACGTCATCTCCGTCACGGAGTTGTTCTTCGTGTCGAAGTCCGCGGCGGGCACCTACTTCAAGTACTTCGAGGTGTTCTTCATCACGTCCTGCATCTACTTTGTGATGACCTTCACCGTCACACGCCTTTTGCGCTGGCTGGAGAAGAAGATGGACGGCCCCGAGAACTACGCCATCCACGGCTCGCAGACCGTGCCGGACGTGGAGCTGATCGGGAAGGAGGGCGAGCAGCATGGCTGAGCGCATCATTGAGGTCCGGCACCTGAGCAAGTTCTTCGGCGATCACGAGGTGCTGCGCGACGTGGACTTCGCCGTGCACAAGGGCGAGGTCGTGTCCATCATCGGCTCCTCCGGTTCCGGCAAGAGCACGCTGCTGCGCTGCATCAACCTGCTGGAAAAGCCCACCGGCGGCGAGATCCTCTACCACGGAAAATCCATCCGCGGCGAGGGCTTCAATCTGCAGATGTACCGCGCCCACGTGGGCATGGTGTTCCAGCAGTTCAACCTGTTCGCGAACATGACGGCGCTGGAGAACTGCGTCGTCGGGCAGATGAAGGTGCTGAAGCGCAGCCGAGCCGAGGCGGAAAAGACCGCGATGGAATACCTGCGCAAGGTGGGCATGGACGTGTACGTGAAGGCCAAGCCCCGCCAGCTCTCCGGCGGCCAGAAGCAGCGCGTGGCCATCGCCCGCGCCCTGTCGATGAACCCGGACGTATTGCTGTTCGACGAGCCGACCAGCGCGCTGGACCCCGAGATGGTGGGCGAGGTGCTCGCCGTCATGAAGGACCTGGCGTCGTCGGGCCTGACGATGCTCGTCGTCACCCACGAGATGGGCTTCGCCCGCGACGTGTGCGACCGCGTGGTGTTCATGGACGGCGGCGTGATCGTCGAAAGCGACGTGCCCGAGGCCATCTTCACCCAGCCCAAGCACCCGAGAACAAGGGAGTTTTTGGCGAGGATATTACAGGAAGAGTAAATAGACTATTATCCTACCTGTAGGGGCGGCGCATCGCCGCCCCTACATATTTGTATGAGTGTACTTGCAAAACAATCAATCAGATCCCCTAACATGGGTTACTCATATTCATTTGCCATTGACAATAACATAATAATTCGTTAGAATATTATTAAGAATGGAGGATGAAACAATGGGTATGTTGATAAAAGATATCGTCAAAACCGCTACCAGTGAAGTAGCTGGAAAAGTCGCCGATGCCTATGCTGAAGCAAAACGTCTCGAACATGAGAAAGAGATGGAACTCCAAAGAATCGAAGAAGAAAAGCGTAAAGC
>CACYET010000279.1 GCA_902773515.1 uncultured Eubacteriales bacterium
GTGCATGTTGCCACCCTCGAGCACCTCCCGGCGCTGGCCGTAGATGATCTCGCGCTGCTGGTTCATCACGTCGTCGTACTGCAGCACGTGCAGGCGGATGTCGTAGTTCTTGCTCTCCACCCGCTTCTGGGCGTTCTCGATCTGCTTGGAGACAATGCCAAACTCGATGGCCTCCTCGTCCTCGCCGCCGGACAGCCGCTCCAGCATGGGCTTGAAGCGGTCTGAGCCGAACAGGCGCAGCAGGTCGTCCTCGAAGGACACGAAGAACTGGCTGGAGCCGGGGTCGCCCTGGCGGCCGGCGCGGCCGCGCAGCTGGTTGTCGATGCGGCGGGATTCGTGGCGCTCGGTGCCGATGATGTGCAGGCCGCCCAGCTTGACCACCTCGTCGTGGCCCGCCCTGGTCTCCACCTCGTACTTTGCCAGCAGCTCCCGGAACACCTTGCGGGCGTCCAGCACCTCCTGGGGCACGTGCTCGTTGAAGCCGATGGCCTCCTCGATCAGCTCCTCGTCGTATTCCAGCTGGCGCATGGCCTTGCGGGCCATGAATTCGGCGTTGCCGCCCAGCAGTATGTCGGTGCCGCGGCCGGCCATGTTGGTGGCGATGGTGACCGCGCCCTTCTTGCCGGCCTGGGCCACGATCTCGGCTTCCTTCTCGTGGAACTTGGCGTTCAGCACCACGTGCTCCACGCCGCGCCGCGCCAGCATGCCGCTGAGCAGCTCGCTCTTTTCGACGCTCACCGTGCCCACCAGCACCGGCTGGCCGGTGGCGTGGCGCTTGACGACCTCCTCGATGATGGCGGCGTACTTCGCCTTCATCGTCACGAACACGGCGTCGTTCATGTCGTCGCGGATCATGGGCCGGTTGGTGGGGATGGTCACGACGTCCAGCTTGTAGATGCCGTTGAACTCCTCCTCCTCAGTCTTGGCCGTGCCGGTCATGCCGGAGAGCTTGTGGTACATCCTAAAGTAGTTCTGGAACGTGATGGTGGCGAGCGTCTTGCTCTCGCGCTCCACCTTCACGCCCTCCTTGGCCTCGATGGCCTGGTGCAGGCCGTCGGAGTAGCGGCGGCCCACCATCAGTCGGCCGGTGAACTCGTCCACGATGATCACCTGGCCGTCCTTGACGACGTAGTCCACGTCGCGCTTCATCATCTTGTGGGCGCGCAGGGCCCCCAGGATGTGGTGGTACAGCTCCTGGTTCTCCGGGTCGGTCAGGTTGTCCACGCCGAAGAAGCGCTCGGCCTTCTTCACGCCGCGCTCCGTCAGCGAGAGCGTCTTGTCCTTCTCGTCGCGCAGGAAGTCGCCGTCCACGGCCAGGCCGCCCTCGCGGTCCTCCTTGTCCTCCTTGGCCTCGGTCAGGCCCGTGAGGATGAACTGGTTGGCGCGGGCGTAGAGCTCGGTGGACTTGTCGCCCTGGCCGGAGATGATCAGCGGCGTGCGCGCCTCGTCGATCAGGATCGAGTCCACCTCGTCCACGATGGCGAAGTTCAGCGGCCGCTGCACCATGCGCTCCTTGTAGGTGACCATGTTGTCGCGCAGGTAGTCGAAGCCGAACTCGTTGTTCGTGCCGTAGGTGATGTCGGAGTTGTAGGCGACCTGCCGCTGGGCGGCGTCCAGGTCGTGCACGATCAGGCCCACGGAGAGCCCCAGGAAGCGGTAGACCTTGCCCATCCACTCGCTCTGGAACTTGGCCAGGTAGTCGTTCACGGTGACGACGTGCACGCCCTTGCCGGTCAGCGCGTTCAGCACCGCCGGGAAGGTGGCCGTCAGCGTCTTGCCCTCGCCGGTGCGCATCTCGGCGATGCGGCCCTGGTGCAGCACCACGCCGCCCACCAGCTGCACGTCGAACGCCCGCTGGTTGAGCACGCGCACGCCCGCCTCGCGCACCAGCGCGTAGGTCTCGGGCAGCAGCGCGTCCAGGTCCTCGCCGCCCTGCGCCCGCTGCCGAAGCGCCGCGATCTTCTCGCGCATCTGGTCGTCCGTCAGCTTTTGGACGTTGGGCTCCAGGGCGTTGATCTGGTCCACGATCCTGCGGACCTTCTTGATCTCGCCCTCGTTCGAGGGCTTGAGGATGTTCTTCAGAAAATCAAACATGTATCTGCCTCCGGGATGGATAATAACCTATCTTACATTATACCATGATTTCAGCCGTGCTGCCCTGCGGGGCCCGGCTGACCGGAAAACCTGCGGTTTTCCTAATCATTATACCATGATTTCAGCCGTGCTGCCCTGCGGGGCCCGGCTGATCGGAAAACCTGCGGTTTTCCTAATCATTATACCACAGCAAACGGACGTTTGACAACATGCGGAAGGTTAAACGCGAGGGCGAATATGGGCGATGAGGCGGCGGATGGCGGCGATTCACCCCGCACGCAAAAAGGGGGACGCGCAAGCGTCTCCCTTTTCCAGCATCGTCTCGATGAGGATGCCGTAGCCCATCGTCGGGTCGTTCACCATCACGTGGGTCACCGCGCCGATGATGCGGCCGTCCTGGATCAGCGGGCTGCCGCTCATGCCCTGCACGATGCCGCCCGTCTGGCTGAGCAGTTCCCCGTCCGTCACGCGCACCACCATCGCCCGCGCCCCGGGATTCGCCTTCTCCGACAGTCGCACGATCTCGCAGGCGTACTCCCGCGGCGTGG
>CACYET010000280.1 GCA_902773515.1 uncultured Eubacteriales bacterium
TCTGGCTGAACGGGCAGCCCATGCAGTGCATGCCGTATTCCATCATGATGGGCGCGGTGGTGCGGTCGATCTCCAACACCTGGCCGATGCTCATCTGCTTGTTGATCGTTGCCATTTTCTGTTACCTCCATTATATATTCGCGTTTGGATCGTCTTCCGATACCAGTGTACAACATTTGCGCGGCAATTGCAAGGGGCGGCGGCGAGATATTTCGGGCCAGTCGCGGGGACAGGTTCCATGACTCACCCGGCAAGAGTGAGTCAGGGAACCTGTCCCCGCGACTCAATCCGGGCGTGACGCTATATACTCGAAAAAATAACGTAGCCATTAAGAGGATTAGAGGGGGAAATGTCGAAACTTCTGAATTTGGGATTCAATGGGGATTCACTGATATTCTATACCATGCCAATGACCGGTTCCGGCGCGATCCTCCCCCGGGAGGCGCGGGTTGGCGGCCCGCGACGCTCCGCCCGGCGATTGACAGAACGATGGAGGGAAAGACTATGAAAGTGGAACAGAATCTGCCCATCGTTCGCGAGCGCAAGCTTGCGATTCTGAAGGGTGACCCGGACCTCTGCGCGCAGCAGAAGAAGGCCGGGAAGCTGCTGGCCAGGGAGCGCGTGGCGCTGCTGCTGGACGCCGCCAGCTTCGTGGAGCTGGACGTGCTGAACGCGGACGCCGGCGTCGTGACCGGCTATGGCCTGATCGACGGCAATCCCGCCTACGTCTACGCGCAGGATTTCACCGTGAAGGGCGGCTCCGTGGGCATGGCCCACGCGCGCAAGGTGCTGAAGGTGATGGAGCTTGCCGAGAAGACCGGCGCGCCGCTGATCGCGCTGCTGGACACCGCGGGCGCGCGCCTGGACGAGGGCGTGGACGCCATGAACGCCTACGCGATGATGGCCGGCAAGGTCAGCGCGCTCTCGGGCGTGGTGCCCCAGATCGCCGTGGTGCTGGGCCAGTGCGGCGGCATCGCCTCCGCCATCTCCGGCATGAGCGATATCACCGTGATGAGCAAGAACGGCGCTCTGTTTGTCAACGGCCCGCAGGTGGTTTCCGCCGCCGCCGGCAAGGACGTGGACATGGAAGAGCTGGCGCACGCGCAGGCCTCTATGCGCTCGGGCGTCGCGCAGCTGACCGCCGATACCGACGAGGAAGCCATCGCCCTGGCCCGCAAGCTGGTGGGCATGCTCCCCGCCAACAACATGGATGAGATCTTCGGCGACACGCCCGACGACGTGAACCGCGAGCTGGGCGACCTGAACGCCATCGACGCCGTGGAGGACGTGCGCGACATCATCCGCCGCGTGGCCGACATGAACGACGTGATCGAGCTGAGCGAGGGCTTTGCCCCCTCGATGGTCACCGCCATCGGCAAGATCGGCGGCAGCACCGTGGGCTTCATCGCCAACCAGCCCGGCAAGGACGACGGCCGCATCACGGTGTACGGCGCCAAGAAGGCGTCGCGCTTCGCCTCTTTCTGCGACTGCTTCTCCATCCCGGTGATCGCGATCGTGGATTCGCTGGGCATGAAGGTGTCCACCGCGCCGCAGGGCGAGCTGGCCCGCGCCGGCGCGCAGCTGATGTACGCGATGACCGAGTCCACCAGCGCGCGCATCGCGCTGATCGTGGGCAACGCCGTGGGCATGGCCTACGCCGCGATGGCCTCCCGCGCCGCCAGCGACATGGTGTACGCCTGGCCGGGCGCGGTGATCAGCGCCGTGACGCCCAAGATCGCCGTGCAGCTGAGCAGCGCCGACGAGCTCAAGAGCGCGGACGATCCCTTTGCCAAGCGCGCCGAGCTGGAGGAGAAGTACATGGCCGACGTGGCCGACGGCGTCAACGCCGCCAAGGCCGGCTATGTGGATGACGTGATCGAGCCCGCGCAGACCCGCCAGATCCTGGCGAGCGCCCTGGAGATGCTCTCCGGCAAGCGCGAGGCCAAGCCCGCCAAGAAGCACGGCAACATGCCGCTTTAAGGAGGCGTCGACATGAGCGTATTTGGTAAGATCGTTTACGGCCTGCAGGTGGCGGCCATCGGCTTGGTGGTCGTGTTCCTGGGCCTGACGATACTGATCGCCTTCATCACCCTGATGGCGCAGGCCTTCAAGGCCATCGACGCCAAGAAGGCCGCGAAGGCGAAGACCGAGGCCGAGGCGAGGGCGGCGGAGCAGGCCGCGAAGGCCGTCGAGGCCGCGCCGACGGTCGCCGAGCTGGAGCCGGTGGCGGAGGAAGTGACGGACGACCGCGAGCTGATCGCCGTGATCGCCGCCGCGATCGCCGCCTTCACCGATTCCGACAAGCAGCTGGTGGTGCGCAAAGTGCGCCGCGTGTCCGGCTGGAACCGCGCCGGAAGGGCCGAGCAGGTTTACAGGTTCTGAATCAGGGAACAGGGAACAGGGAACAGGGAACAGGAGATGCGGCTGCCGCGCCATTCCCTTCCCGGTATCTCATTCCTCGCTATAAAGACAAAAAGCATTAGGAGGAAATCACTATGCGCAAGTTTGCGATCACCGTCAACGGTCAGGCCTATGAAGTGGAAGTAGAAGAAATCGGCGGCGCGCCCACCTTTGCCGCCGCGCCCGTCGCCGCGCCCGCGGCCGCCCCGGCTCCCGTAGCCGCGCCGGCCCC
>CACYET010000281.1 GCA_902773515.1 uncultured Eubacteriales bacterium
AAGCCACCCCCGTGGGGTGGCTTTGGTACACCATCAGGGGCTCGAACCCTGGACACCCTGATTAAGAGTCAGGTGCTCTACCAACTGAGCTAATGGTGCATGGAGCGGTAGACGAGACTCGGACTCGCGACCTCCACCTTGGCAAGGTGGCGCTCTACCAACTGAGCTACTACCGCGCGTTCAGCCACCGGCTGAATGGTGCGGGCGAAGGGACTTGAACCCATACGCCGTCTGGCACCAGAACCTAAATCTGGCGCGTCTGCCAATTTCGCCACGCCCGCACAATCGGGATGCGCGCTCGCCCCAAGGGCCATGGAGACGCGACAACCAACGCCCATTATTATACCTCGCGCGCCGGCGTTTGTCAATATCGAATTTTGGATTTTTCAGCCCTCGCCGAACGCCTCGGCGTAGACGGCGTCGATCAGCGGGATGCTGTCGCGCACGAATTCGCGCACGTAGGGCGCGGTGATGTAGCGCACGGGGTCGTGGCGCGGGCACTCGCCGCGATAGGCCTTCAGGATGATTTCACGCCAGCCGGCGAACTCGTGCGCGGTGAGCAGCGGATGGTCCGCGGGGGTGTCGGCGCGCTAGATCATCTCCAGCATTTCCGCGACGCGCGGCGAGCTGTCGCGCAGGGCGAAATCGGTCACAAACGTGTCGTTGTAGTAGCGCTCGATGTCCAGCTTCCCGCCGGGCAGCAGCCCCGGCAGGCGCTCCTTGTAGCGCGGCACCCACTGGGCGTCGGTGAGCACGTGCACGCCGTAGCCCACGTCGAAGGGGCTGCGGTGCGCGCGCCAGTAGTCCACCACGTCCTGCCGGTGCAGCACGCCCCAGTTGTTCAGGTGGATCTCGTTCTTGTGGGACTTGTCGCCGCCGTCGCGCACGTGGATGGCGTCCGGCGAGATCGCGCCATAGTAATACCCGGGGCTGTCCAGAAATTGCGGATGCCCCTGGGCCCACAGGTCCGCCACCAGCAGGTGTACCATCGTCAGCGCCATTTTTACGCCCCTTTTCCCGTTGCACTGTGCTTATTCTACGCGAACGCGCGGGATTTGTCAAATCGGGCCGGATGAGGTCGCCTCGCACGTCCGACAGGAAATGATGTTACTCTTGTTTAACCGGAATAGCGCTTGACGGGCGGCGAAAAAGGGGCTATAATGGTTTCGACAACAGAAGAAAGCCTTATCCAGAGCGGCGGAGGGACAGGCCCGATGATGCCCGGCAACCGGTTCGCGGCGGCGAACGAGGTGCCAATTCCTGCGGGCGGCGAAGGCCGCGCCGAAAGATGAGGCGAGACGGATCTTGTATCAGCTCGCCCAAAGGCGGGCTGTTGATCTTTTCAAAGGAGAAAGAACCATGAGACACTTCTTTACTTCAGAATCCGTGACCGAGGGCCATCCGGACAAGATCTGCGACCAGATCTCCGACGCCGTGCTGGACGCGATACTGGCCCAGGACCCCGACGCCCACGTGGCCTGCGAGTGCGCCGCCACCACCGGCATGGTGCTGGTGATGGGGGAGATCACCACCAGCGCCTACGTGCCGATTGACAAGATCGCCCGCGACAAGGTGGTGGAGATCGGCTACGACCGCGCGAAGTACGGGTTCGACGGCACCAGCTGCGCCGTGCTCGTGAGCGTGGACGAGCAGAGCCCGGACATCGCGCGGGGCGTGGTGCGCGAGCACGAAGACCAGGGCGCGGGCGACCAGGGCATGATGTTCGGCTACGCCTGCGACGAGACGGCGGAGTACATGCCGCTGGCCATCTCACTTGCCCACGCGCTGACGCGGCGGCTGGCCGCGGTGCGCAAGGACGGCACGCTGCCCTACCTGCGCCCGGACGGCAAGAGCCAGGTGACCATCGAGTACGACGACGACAGGGCCGTGCGCATCGACGCGGTGGTGCTCTCCACCCAGCACGCGCCGAACGTCGACCAGGAGCGCATCTTCGCCGACATGATGGAGCACGTGGTGAAGCCCGTGCTGCCCGGCGAGCTGCTGGACGAGAACACCAAGTACTTCGTCAACCCCACCGGGCGCTTCGTGATCGGCGGCCCCCAGGGCGACTCCGGCCTCACCGGCCGCAAGATCATCGTGGACACCTACGGCGGCTACGCCCACCACGGCGGCGGCGCGTTCTCCGGCAAGGACCCCAGCAAGGTGGACCGCAGCGCCGCCTACGCCATGCGCCACGTGGCCAAGAACCTGGTGGCCGCGGGCCTGGCGCGCAAGTGCGAGGTGGGCGTGGCCTACGCCATCGGCGTGGCGAAGCCCGTGTCCGTGTTCGTGGACAGCTACGGCACCGGCGCGCTGGACGACGCGCGGCTGGCTGAGATCGTCAACAAAGAGTTCGACCTGCGCCCCGCCGCCATCATCCGCGACCTGGACCTCAAGCGGCCCATCTACGCCCAGACCGCCAGCTACGGCCACTTCGGCCGCCCCGACCTCGACCTGCCCTGGGAGCGGCTGGACAAGGTCGAGGCGCTGAGGAAGTACCTGGGGGAGTGAGGAGTGTGGAGTGTGGAGTTGGAGAGTTGAGAGTTTAGAGTTGAGAGTTTAGAGTGGAGAGTTGAGAGAGTGAGGAGTTAGGAGTGAGGAGTGAGGAGTTGAT
>CACYET010000282.1 GCA_902773515.1 uncultured Eubacteriales bacterium
TCCTAACTCCTCACTGAAATAACTCCTCACTGAACCGGAGGTTCCCATGACGATCACCAACGCCATGCGCCTGCTCAAGCAGGCGGGCATCCCCTTCGACACCTCGGAGTACGAGGTGGACGAGAGCGATCTGTCCGGCGTTCACGCCGCGGCGGCGCTGGGCGTCGAGCCGGACTGCGTGTTCAAGACGCTGGTGGCCCGGGGCGTCAAGGGCGCGCCGTACGTGTTTGTGATCCCGGTGGCCGAGGAATTGGACCTCAAGAAGTGCGCCGCCGCCGTGGGCGAAAAGAAGGTGGAGATGATCCACGTGAAGGAGCTGCTCGGCCTGACGGGCTACATCCGCGGCGGCTGCTCCCCCGTCGGCATGAAGAAGAAGTACCCGACCTACATCGACGAGATCGCGACGCTGTTCGACAGGATCTACGTCAGCGCCGGGATGCGCGGCCAGCAGCTGATCGTCAACCCCGAGGATTTGCGAAGGTACACCGAAGCGACATTTGTCGATTTGACGAAAAGATAGGAGGTTTTTCCATGATCCGCCACATCGTGCTGTTCAAGATCAAGGACGAGTTCAAGGACGAGATCCCCCAGCTGGTGAAGAACTTTCAGGGGATGAAGGGCCGCATCGAGGGCATGCTGGATTTGGAGGCCGGCGCGGACATCCTGCACAGTGAGCGCAGCTACGACCTCGCGCTGATCACCGTGTTTGAGGATCGCGCCGCCTTCGACGCCTACCAGACCCACCCGGTGCACCTGCCCGTCAAAAAGCGCATGCACGAGGTCAGGAGCGCGTCCGTGGCGTGCGATTTTGAAATGTAAGCAGTTGAGACAAAGCCTTCCCCTCTGGGGAAGGTGGCTCGGAGCGAAGCGACGATACGGATGAGGTCGACAACGTACGACGATCCGTACTACAAGCACGACCTCATCCGACCTCGCGACGGCACATAAAGTGCCTGCTCGGTCACCTTCCCCAAAGAGGAAGGCATGTAAAGAAGCGCCGGATCAATTCTTGTTGACCCGGCGCCTGTTGTTCTGTTCTGCCCCCTTACTTCTTCATGGCCTCTTCAACAGCCACGGCGACGGCGACGGTGGCGCCGACCATCGGGTTGTTGCCCATGCCCAGGAAGCCCATCATCTCCACGTGCGCGGGCACGGAGGAGGAGCCGGCGAACTGGGCGTCGGAGTGCATGCGGCCCATGGTGTCGGTCATGCCGTAGGAGGCGGGGCCGGCGGCCATGTTGTCGGGATGCAGCGTGCGGCCGGTGCCGCCGCCGGAGCGACGGGGTGCTGGAAGCGCGTGGGGTTGGTGGAGTTGCCGGTGATGGACACGTCGGCGTTCTCATGCCACATGATGGCCACGCCCTCGCGCACGTCGTCCGCGCCGTAGCAGTTGACCTTCGCGCGGTCGCCGGTGGAGTACGGGGTCTTGCTGACGACGGTCAGCGCGTGGTCTTCCTTGACATCCGCAGACAGGTAGTCGTACTTGGTCTGCACGTAGGTGAAGCCGTTGATGCGGCTGATGATCATGGCGGCGTCCTTGCCCAGGCCGTTCAGGATCACGCGCAGGGGCTTGGTGCGCACCTTGTTGGCGTTCAGCGCGATCTTGATGGCGCCCTCGGCGGCGGCGAAGGACTCGTGGCCGGCCAGGAAGGCGAAGCACTCGGTCTCCTCCTCCAGCAGGCGCGCGCCCAGGTTGCCGTGGCCGATGCCGACCTGGCGCTGGTCCGCGACGGAGCCGGGGATGCAGAAGGCCTGCAGGCCCACGCCGATGAAGCGCGCGGCGTCGGCGGCGGTCTTCACGCCCTCCTTCATGGCGATGGCGGCGCCCAGCTCATAGGCCCACTTCGCGTTCTCGAAGCAGATGGGCTGCGTGCTCTCGACGATCTTGTAGGCGTCGACGCCCTTCTCGTTGTTGAAAGCCTTTACGTCTTCAAAGCTCTTGAAGCCATACTTGTCCAGGACGGGCTGGATCTGAGGCATACGACCTTCATAATTCTCAAACAGAGCCATTCTTGCGCACCTCCTAATTACTCTTTGCGCGGGTCAATCCACTTGACCGCGCCGTCCTCGGCCTTGAAGCGGCCGTAGGTGCCGATGTTCTTCTCGTAGGCCTCGTTGGGGGACATGCCGCCCTTGATGGCGTCCATCATCTTGCCCAGGGAGAGGAACTGATAGCCGCAGACCTGGTCGTCCTTGTCCAGGGCGATCTTCACGACGTAGCCCTCGGTCATCTCGAGGTAGCGCACGCCCTTGGCCTTGGTGCCGTACATGGTGCCCACCATGGAACGGAGGCCCTTGCCGAGGTCCTCCAGACCGGCGCCGATGCGCAGGCCGTCGTCGGAGAAGGCGGACTGGGTGCGGCCGTAGACGATCTGCAGGAACAGCTCGCGCATGGCGGTGTTGATGGCGTCGCACACGAGGTCCGTGTTCAGCGCCTCCAGGATGGTCTTGCCGGGCAGGATCTCGGCGGCCATGGCGGCGGAATGGGTCATGCCGGAGCAGCCGATGGTCTCCACCAGCGCTTCCTCAATGACGCCGTTCTTCACGTTCAGGCTCAGCTTGCAGGTGCCCTGCTGCGGAGCGCACCAGCCGATGCCGTGCGTGTAGCCGGAGATGTCCTTGATCTCCTTGGCCTGGATCCACTTGCCCTCCTCTGGAATGGGAGCCGGGCCGTGGTTCGGGCCCTTGGCAACGCATACCATTTCCTCAACTTCGCGGGAATATTGCATACTGCTTACCTCCTTATGGTTTCATGTCCTCCATGAATGGTGTTCGTTGATGAAACAAACGCGGTATGCGGTTCATCATCACTACAATTCTAACACGAGTAACCGTTTTTTGCAATCTGTAGCGTTATAATTTACATTTCAAACGGGAAATATGCCGAACATCGTGCTATACTGTAGAAAATCACGGGATGGGGGCGAAGATTATGATTGATCACGCGCAGCGCGCGCGGGAGCTGTTCATGCAGGGCTACAACTGCGCCCAGGCGGTGGCCTGCGCGTTTGGAGACGTCACCGGGCTGGACGTGGACGAGGCCGCGCGGCTGTCCTCGTCGTTCGGCGGCGGGCTTGGGCGGCTTCGGGAGGTCTGCGGCACGGTCAGCGGCGCGGCGATCGTGCTGGGGATCGCAAAGGGCTACTCCGACCCGAAGGACTACGAGGCCAAGAAGGCGCACTACGCGCTGGTGCAGGAGTTCGCCCGCCGCTTCCGCGAGGCGAACGGCGCAATCGTCTGCCGCGAGCTGCTCAGCGGCGTGGAGGTCGCGCCCGGCGGCGTGCCGGAGGCGCGCACGGAGGAGTTCTACAAAAAGCGGCCGTGCCTGAGGCTGGCGGAGTGTTCCGCCCGCATACTGGAGGAAATGCTGGGGCTCAGCCCCAATGTATAACGTTGCGTAAATACATGTAGGGGCGCCGTTGCGGCGCCCGCCCGTACCAACGATTGCCGACGCCATCCTGCGGATGTCGCCGACCCTAAAACGTTCCGTTTTCCTAATCGTGCCCAAATCAATAAGATCCTTCGCTTCGCTCAGGATGACAACGACCGCGGTATCCGCTGACCTGTCATCCTGAACGAAGTGAAGGATCTTTTCACTGTGTCATGGCGGCGCAACGCCGCCCCTACTTATCCTTGCGCGCGGCGCAACACCGCCCCTGCTTATCCTGGCGCGCGGCGCAACGCTGCCCTTACTTTTTTATGCCTTT
>CACYET010000283.1 GCA_902773515.1 uncultured Eubacteriales bacterium
GCGGTGCGCAGCGCCTCGTTCACGGCGGCCAGCACCATGTCCTGGAGCATCTCCACGTCGTCCGGGTCCACTGCCTCGGGCTTGATCTCGATGGACAGCAGCTCCTTCTTGCCGGAGACCTTCACGGTCACCATGCCGCCGCCCGCGCTGGCCTCGTACTCCCGCTCCTCCAGCTCCTCCTGCATCTTGGTCATCTGCTGCTGCAGCTTCTGGGCCTGCCGGGCCAGCTGCTGCATGTTGCCGCCGCCCATCATGCCGGGAAATCCGCCTCTTGCCATTGTGACTACCGTCCTTTCCTCGGGCACGCGCCGCACCCGCAAAATTTCACAGGATAATTATAGCATAAAACCGCCCGCGGCGCAAGGCGCGACCGCGGGATTAGGGAGTAGGGAGTAGGGAGTAGGAATAGTGTAGGAGCGTCCCCCTGCCTTCCCCTTTGGGGAAGGTGGCCGAACGAAGTGAGGTCGGATGAGGTCGACATGGTAAAACGATGTGATAGTGCGCTAACCGACCTCATCCGCCCCCTTCGGGGGCACCTGACGCTGACGCTAGGCTTCGCCCCCAAAGGGGAAGGCTTTTGGATTACCGCGCGGACGTTCCCCTTGCCTTCCCCTTTGGGGAAGGTGGCCGAACGAAGTGAGGTCGGATGAGGTCGACATGGTAAAACGATGTGATAGTGCTCTAACCGACCTCATCCGGCGCTGACGCGCCACCTTCCCCAAAGGGGAAGGCTTTTGGGTTACTGCGTGGACGCTGAATGTAGGGGCGGCGATGCGCCGCCCGCCCTGAATCCGGTTGCTGCATCCGCAATACTGCGCGGCAGCAATTGGAACCCGGCACCGCCGGGGGGCGGGCGGCGCAACGCCGCCCCTACAACTCTTCATTTTTCAATCTTCAATCTTCATTCTTCATTTTCTACCTGTACTCTCCCTTTTCCAGCTCAAACAGCTTCCACTCGCCTTCATCCTCGAAGAAGGTGTAGCGCTCGTAGGAGAGGTGGTTGCCCTCGGCGATCTCCAGCTCGATGCCGACGCTCTTGTGCTGCACGTTGTTCTCGTCGACCACGGTGCGCGGCAGGAAGTGCTTGTCCATGTCGGCCTGGCGCGCGACCTGCTGCTCGGGCGTCATGGCGTCGACGGCGGCGTGGATGTCTTTAAGCACGGCCTGGCCCTCCTCGGTGAGGTCCTCGGGGGTGCCGCAGCCGAGCAGGTCCATCAGGATGAACAGCCGATCCTGCAGCGACAGCGCGTCATACCGCGCCAGCAGGTCCGCGGGCACCAGCACGCCCTCGTCCAGATACCACATGCGCACGCCGAGGCCCTGCGCGCCTTTGCCGCCGGTCTGGTTCGCGTCGCGGCGACCGCGCAGGCCGCCCTTGGTCTTGGCCTCGGCCTCGATGCTCTGCGCGATGGTCTTCAGCGCCGCGCCCATTTCGGTGCGGTCGGCGGCGTTCAGCCCGCGCAGCGCGTCCACCCTGCTGTACACCAGCTTCCTGCTCTCGACCTTGTTCTTGGCCGTCTGGACCTCCGGCTCAGGCTCAGGTTCCGGCTGGGGCTTCGGCGTATCCAGCACAACCGGGGTCGGCACAATCGGGTTCGGCTGCGGCGGCAGCTTGTCGATGTCCGCCAGCGTCTTGCTCTGCGCGGCAAACGCCGGGTTCTTGAAGGTCGCGGTATAGGTGGTCTCGCCCTTGGCGCCGGTGGTGGGCTGCTTGGTGACCTCGCCGGTCACGTCCGCGGTCTCCTCCTCCACGTGGCTCGGGTCGTTCTGGCACACGCGCCGCGCGGTGACGGTCTTGTTGTCCGCGCTCCAGGTGTAGGTCGTTTCGCCCCACTTGTGGCCGGTGGGATCGGTCTCGTCGCCGGTATAGGTGTCGTCGCCGCGCGCGCAGGTATAGGTCGTGAAGCCCTTTTCGGTGCAGGTGGGCGGCGTGACGACGGCCTTGTGGTCGTGCCCCAGGCTGGGGATGGCCTTGAAGGTGGTGTAGTCGCAGCGCTGGCAGGTGTCGTAGGCCTTCCAGCCGTCCTCGGTGCAGGTCGCGGCCTTGGCCTCGTGGTGCACGATGGCGTGCCCCAGCCTGGGGATGGCCTCATAGGTGGTGTAGTTGCAGCGCGAGCAGGTGTCGTAGGCCTTCCAGCCGTCCTCGGTGCAGGTCGCGGCCTTGGCCTCGTGGTTCACGATGGCGTGCCCCAGCTTGGGGATGGCCTCATAGGTGGTGTAGTTGCAGCGCGAGCAGGTGTCGTAGGCCTTCCAGCCCGCCTCGGTGCAGGTCGCGGCCTGGCCCTCGTGGCGCACCGTGTCGTGGCCCAGCTTGGGGACGGTCTTCTCCTGCGTCTTGTCGCAATACGCGCACTGGTACAGATCCGTGCCGTCCGTCGTGCAGGTGGGCTCCACGACGTGCTTGACAAACACGCTGTAGTCGTGCACGTGCGTCTTGAGGCCCAGCTGCATCATGCCGCGGAGGTTGCCGAGCTTGCCCATGACCAGCGTGAAGATGCCGTTCTGCGCCTGGATGAGGTCAGAGGTCGTTACCACTGTTTTGCCGGTTTCGTCCTCTCGTGTGGTAGTCGTATTCTTTACCGTCCTCCGTCGTTCCATGGGTGATTTCCGCGGTTTTCCAGTCCACGGTCACGGTGTTGTCCTTCTCGGTAGAGATCGCGTCGTTGGTCAGCTTTTCCTTCCACGCATTCGCCACGCGGACGATGTAGTTGATCTTCTTTTCAAAGGCCGTGGCTGCAGTTCGGTTTTCGTCGTCTTTATATACTTTCGCGATTTCTTCTTTTGCGTTTTCCTGCGCCGCCCATACGGTGAGGGTGGCGTTATCAAGGGATGTAGGACCGTATACCGCCGCGGTGCTGCCGGAGAGCGTGCCGTCCACCAGCACGTCCGCCGTTCCGGACATCCATGCGCCATAGCCGTATTGCTCGCCCTCGGCGCTCACATCGCCGTTTGCGGCGACGGTGTTTGAAAGGTTTTCTATGCCGATCGCTTGCCCATTCGCGTTGACGCTGATGGCGCCCGTGGCAGCGGCGGAGCCGTTCGCGTCCGTGGCAGCGGCGGAGTTGTTTGTTATGAATACGCCTACTGCGTCGCCATTGGTATTATTCACGCTGATCTTTCCGTTTGCGATGATGGTGCTGCTGCCCGCGCCTTGCGTAAAAATGCCATCAGTTACACATCTGCTGGAGGTTCCGACGACGTCGATATCGCCGGTCACGGTGGTCTTGTTCGTGCCACCGCTATAGGTCGTGGAAAATACGCCGTAAGTTTCCCCGTTGTCCTCCGCGTAGATCGAGCCGTTCACGGTGGTGTCGTTCTTGCCGCCGTTTTCGGTCTTGGAATATACGCCGTAGGTTCCATAGTCTCCCGTGCCCACCGCGTAGATGGCGTAGTCCTTGGGGTCGGGGCGGGTGGCGTCGGGCTGCGCGCCGTCATCGTCCGTGACCGCGGTCGCGCCCGCCGCGGGCGCCTCGGCGCTCTGCTCCTTCTCCGTCGCGGGTTCTCCTTCGCCGCCCTCGGATGCGCCTTCGCCGCCCCCGGCCTGGGCCGTGCCCACGGTAATATTATTCACCGCCTTCGCGCCGTGCGCCGTGGCGTAGACGCCTTTGGTGATGCCGCTGCCGGAGACCTCCACCCGCCCGGCGGTGACGGTGTTCGTCTCGGAGAAATCTCCGTTTGTCACTTTCGCCTCGGCGTAAATGCCGGTGGCCTCGCCGTTGGTCGACGTCACCTGTACCGCGCCGGTCGCTGTAAAGGCGTTTTTGCCGCCTCCTTCTTTTGCGATAGAATCACTAGCGTACGCGTAAAAGCCCCTGGCTTGACCGTTTACGCTTGTGATTTCGGCGTCGCCGTTGATCGTGACGGTGTTCTTGCCCTCTGAGATGATGGCGACGACGCCCGTCGCCGCGCCTGACGCGACGGCGCTCACCACAGGGTCGCTCGACGCGCCGTCCGCCGGGCCGATCGTGACCTCGTTTTCCGTCGCCCCGGACTTTGCGTTACCGGTCACAACCACCGCCCTCGCGTCCTTCTGCTTTGATTCCGCGCGCGCCGCCGCCGCCGTCACGTCGCTCCCGTCGCCTTTGCCGCTTTGTACAGAGATAGCATTGGTTGTCAACGTGCCGCTCGCCGTGATCTCGCCGGCGTGGACGGTGGCCTTGCCAGAATAATTACCGGAGTCAAGGCCACTCGCCGCGCCGCTATCGGTGGTGGCGGTGATGTTCCCGACGTTGATCTCCGTGCTGCTTTGGTTTTTGTTATTATAGATTACGACGCCAGTGGTAGACATGGTATCGTCAACATTATCCTTGGCCTCTACGGTCACGTTCCCGGCGTTCACCGTCACGTCCACCGGAGGAGCGTTTTCATTCTCCTTTTTCACATAGATGCCGTTGACAGTACCATAATAGGACGAGCCCGTGACGGTCTCGGTGATGTTCTGGCGGGCGTCCTCCTCGCCGATGTTGACCGTGACGGAGTTGAGATCCTCCTCTTCACCGCCCCCCGCTCCGGAAAACGCATCGTTGATCGCCTTCTTCAAGCCTTGCTCGCCGTTGTCCACGCCGTCGATCTCGACACTGACCGGAGCGGGGGAACTCTGCGGCGCGATTTCGACCTTCACGCCGTTGAACTCCTGGCCAAAATTGTTTACCGCATTGTTTTCGTTGACGGCATTGGGGTCCGTCACGGTGACGTCGACCTTGTCGTCGCTATTCTTCTTCCCTTCCACCGTGATTTGGTTGCCGCCGCGCAGCGCCGCTTCCTCGCTCGCGGCCTGCTCGCCCGGCTCCGGCAC
>CACYET010000284.1 GCA_902773515.1 uncultured Eubacteriales bacterium
CTGATGTTGTCATCCTGAGCGCAGCGAAGGATCTTTTTTAACTTATCAATATATTTGCAAGTTGTACAGCCCGCCCTTGCCGTCCTTGTTCACCATGCAGAAGGTGTAGGCCGTGGGATAGACCTTCTCGCCCTCCTTGGTATCGAGGACATGGTCGAAGCTCACGCGGCAGGTGAAGCAGTTGTCGGAGAGCCGGTAGAACTCGGTGGCGGCCTCGTCGCGGAAGTCGTAGCCCGTGTGGGGCGTGGCGTAGCGGTTGGAGAGGTTGTCGAAGATCTCCCACGCGGGGCTGCCCCGCAGGCAAAGCTTGGTGATGCCCTTCTTGGAGGCGTCCTTCGACATGAAGTTCGCGATCATCTCGCCCAGCCGCAGCGCGGCCTCGCCGTACTGCTGGTGCAGGGCCTCATCCTCCTTCGGCTTGCAGGACCAGGTGCGCTCCTTCTCCTCGGACAGCGCGAGCGCCGCCTGCGCGCCGGAGTCGTCCGTCGCGGTCACGACGGGGGTCTCGCTCGCGGCGTTGCAGATGTAGGTCGTCATCAGCGGGTTCTGCACGCCCTCGGGCAGGAAGCCGTCCTCGAACAGCATCTCCGGGTAAACCTGGGCGTTCGCCTCGCTGAGGACCACGCCGTCCAACTCGACGGTGTAGCTGCTGGGCACGGTCACGCGGCACTCGTACAGCTGCCCCGGCTCGGGCGTCGGCTCCGGCTCCGGCGTGGGCTCGGGCGTGGGCTCCGGCTCGGGCTCGGGGTCCGGCTCGCGGCGCGCGACGAACGTGGTCACGTCGCCGAGCTTCCACAGGCGGTTGCCCCGGCGCGTGGTCTCGCCGCTGGGCACCAGCGTGAAGGAGGCGAAGCGGTCGCCGTCCAGCGTGACGTTGTATTTGTGCTCGTCCTCATTCGTCGAGAAGGCCTCGCTCCACTCCACGCTCTTGCCGGAGGTGATCTCGGCCATGCTGGCGAGGTAGAACGCCTTGTCGCCGTCGGCGATCTGCGCGGCGGAGCTGTCCAGCTCGTAGATGCGCTGGTAGTCGCCGTCCTCAAACAGCTTCGCCACATCCTCAGCCACGTACACGGGCTGGGCGGACTCGTAGTCCGCCAGCACGCCGCGCAGCCAGACGGTGCCGATGAATATCGCGATCAGAGCCGCCGCCACCACGATGAAGTACACCTGGTAAAAGCGGCTCTTGAGGATGCTCTTTTTCTTCTTTCTTGTCATAGGCCCTCCGTCAGCGCACGATGAACGCCGTCGGCATGGTGCGCGAGCCGGTCAGCACGACGCCGGAGTTCAGGTAGTCGCCGTGGTAGTACATCAGCGACGAGGAGCCGCCGTCCATGTTGATGGCGTTGATGGCCTTGTACTCCAGCATGATGGAGATCAGGTCGGAATAGGTCGCGCCGAGGCTGGAGGCCTGGCGGCCGTCGATCACCAGCATCAGCACCGCGCCGTCCGCCCGCTGGCCGATGGCCGTGCGCGGGTTCAGGCCGGAGCTCGCGCCCTTCACGCTCACCGGCTCGCCGTTCACGATCAGCGCCGGGCCGAACGTGATGGCGTCGCGGATGCCCTTCTTCCTGGCCTCTTCCTTGGACATGTCCTTGGAGATGACCATGATGTTGTCCTGGTTGAAGCCCACGGTGATGTTGTACTTCCCGGCGTCCCCGGTGTGCATCACGTTGCCCTCGGAGATCACCAGGCCCACGGGCTTGCCGCCGTTGCCGACGCCGCCCGCATCCTCGAAGCCGCCGCCGTTGATGGCCGCCAGCGCGTCGTAGCGCGCGGCGATGTCCTTCAGCTGCAGGCCGCGCTCGCTGGTCCAGCACCACCATCATGTAGCCGGTGTAGGTGCCGCTCTTGACGCCGTAGATCTCGATGCCGTCCTCGCTGGAGATCAGGTTGGCCGGCGCGGGCGTGGGCGTGGGGGCCACGGTGGCCTCCGCCGCGGGCGCGTCGGAGACGGCACTCTCGTCGGGGAGGGCGTTCGGGTCGGGCGTGGGCGTGGGCTTGGCGACCACGATCAGCGAGGTGTCCGTCTCATCGGTCTCGTCCGACACGGAGTTGCGCGCCACGACCTCGGCCATCTTCTCCTTGCCGTAGAAGATGCGCGGCACGAACTTCAGCGCGCTGGTCTCCAGCATGGACACGGTCAGCAGGTCGCCCACCGTCTGCGAGGGGCCGTTGAAGGCCGCCTGGCCCGCGCTGAGCGCCGCCACCAGCACCAGGCCGATCAGCGTCAGCACGCACAGCGTGCAGCGCCACGCGACGCGGCGGATCTTGCGCCTGCGGCGTCTCTGGGCCCGGGTCAGCTTCTTCGTCTTGTTCTTCTGCATGTTGCCTCCCGCGTTTAGTGGAAGATGATGTTGTACAGCGCGCCCGAGCCCTTGCGCTTGATGATGCACAGGGTGTAGGACGTGGGATAGGTGTAGTCGTTTTCCCGCTTCGAGGTGAGCACGAAGTCAAAGGACACGTGGCAGGTGAAGCAGTCGTCCGAGATCACGTAAAAATCGGAGACCTTCGGGTTCACCACGCGCGTGGACTTGTGGCTGGGCGCCCAGCTGTTGCTGAACTTCTTGAGGATCGTCTCCGCCGGGGAATCCGGCGCGTAGCCGATGCGCTCGCGGGACAGGTCGTCCACGGTGTACTTGGCGATGCGCTCCCCCAGCTTGATGATGGCCTCGGAGAACTGCTCGCGCATCTGCTCGTTCTCCCTCGGCTCGCAGCGCCAGGCGTGGTCCGCCGTGGCCACCGCCTCCACCGCCGCGCCCGTCTCGTCGGTCACGGAGATGGCCGGGGAATCGCCGGCGTAGCAGGCGTACTCCACCATCGTGGGGCCCTCCAGGCCGCTGGGCAGGAAGCCCTCCGGCAGGAACGGGATATCGGTGCGGATCGCGTTCTGCTCCGTCATCGTCGCGCCGTCCACGGTCACGGTGTAGCCCGTGGGCACGGTGAACGTGCTGTAGACGCCGCTCTCCGGATCGCCCAACACCTGCGCGGGCTGCTCGGCCTCCTGCACCGCCACGTTCGTGGTCACGCTGCCCAGCTGCCACAGCGGGTTGCCGTGGGCGGTGGTCTCGCCGCTGGGCACCAGCGTGAAGGAGGCAAACCGGTCGCCGTCCAGCGTCACGGCGTATTTCTTTTCGTCGGGATTGGACGAAAACGCCTCGCGCCAGCCGATGGCCTTGCCCTGCGTCAGCTGGTTCAGGCTGTCCACGTAGAAGGCCTCATCGCCGTTATACGCGTCCTGCGCGGAGGTGTCGAAGGCGAAGAGGCTCTTGTAGTCGCCGCGCTCGAACAGCTCCGCCACCACCTTCGCGGCGTGCACCGGCTGGGCCGTCTCGTAGTCGCGGACCACACCGCGCAGCCAGATCAGCCCGATGGCGATGGCCAGCAGCGCCACGGACACCGCGATGAAATAGACGCGATAGAACCGGCTTTCCCAGAGGCCCCGGAGGCCGTTTTTCCGCTTTTTCTTCTTCATGGCAGCCTCCCGTCAGCGAACGATGAACCCGTCGGGGATGTCGCGGTCGCCGGTGAGTATGACGCCCTTGTTCAGGTATTCGCCCTTGTAGTACATCAGCGACGACGAGCCACCGTCCAGGTTCACGGCGTTGATCGCGCCGTACTCCAGCAGCACCGTGATCATGTCGGCGTAGGTCGCGCCGAGGCTGGAGGCCTGCCGCCCGTCGATCACCAGCAGCAGCACCGCGCCGTCCGCCCGCTGGCCGATGGCCGTGCGGGGGTTCAGGCCGGAGCTCGAGCCGGAGACCTGCGCCGCTTCGCCGTTCACCACCAGCGCCGGGCCGAACGCCAGCGCGTCCCTAAGGCCCTTTTCCACGGCCTGCTCGCTGGTGAACTTGCCCACGACGAGCACGTTGTCCTGGTTGAAGCCGACCACGGTGTTGTGGTCGGAGCTCACGCGCGCCTTGTTCAGCAGCTTCCACCGCGTCGTAGCGCGCGGCGATCTCCTTCAGGCGCATGCCGGGCTTGGAGGAAGAGAACTCCTCGCGGCAGACGCCGACGCCCACGCGGGAGGGATCGTGCACGATCATCATCCAGCCGTTGAACGTCGCCCCGTGCACCTGGCAGATGTCGATGCCGTCCTCGGAGACGATCAGGCTCTCCGGCGCGGGCGTGGGCACCGCGGCCTCGGCCTCACTGCCGGGCTCCGGCGTCGGGCCCGCGACGACGATCAGCGAGGTATCGGTCTCGCTGTCGTCGGCGACCACCGAGTTGCGCGCGAGGATCTCATCCACCCCGGCCTTGCTGTAGTAGATGCGCGGCACGAATTTCAGCGCGCTGGTCTCCAGCATGGTGACGGTCAGCAGATCGCCCAGGCTTTGGGACGGCCCGCGGAAGGCCACGAAGCCCGCGCCGAGGGCGGCCACCAGCACCAGCGCGATCACCGTGCCGACGGACAGTGCGACGCGCCCGGCGATGCGCCTGGGCGTCAGCCTGCCGCGGGCGGAGCGCTTCGAACGGGCGCGCTTCGCGGCGCCTGCCGGGCGCCTGGCCGCGGAGGTGGGGTTCGTCTTGGCTTTGTTGGGCCTTGCCGGATTGGTTTTGTCCTGCATCCTCGCACCGCTTTCGTGTCGGAATATCGCTGCGCATACGCATACACTTTATTTTACCATTCATATGGCACATTTGCGTTGCGCTCCTGTTAACGTTAGCGGGCATAAATAAGAAGATACCGGATTGCCACGTCGACCCGGGCCCAAATCCCCTGCGGGATTTGCGCCCAGGTCTCCTCGCAATGACAGTCTGTCGCAATCCGGTCCCCTCTCCATTTCGTTTCCGCTGCCGCCTCACAGCATGATGCAGATCATTCCCCCGCCGCCCTCGTTGATGATCTTCTCCAGCGCCTCGCGCAGCTTGACCCGCGCATCCTCGGGCAGGTTGTCCAGCTTGCCGTTCATGCCCTCGCGCACCAGGTCGCCCAGCGTCTTTCCAAAGATCTCGGTGTCCCAGACGGCCTCGTCGCCCTGCCTGAGCTGCTCGGCCAGCGAATCCGCCAGCGCGCGGGACTGGCTCTCCGACCCGGCGAAGGGCGTCACCTCCGCGCGCACGTCGGTCCGCACCAGCTGCAGCGACGGCGCGCTGGCCCGCAATCGCACGCTCGTGTTCGGCCCCTGCCGCACCAGCTCCGGCGGCTGCAGCGCCAGCTCGTCCATCGCGGGCGGCACCACGCCGTAGCCGGTGCGCCGCGCCTCGTCCAGCGCCTGCGCGACCTTGTCATACGCGCGCCTGGCCGACACCAGCTGCCGCATCAGCTCGAACAGGTGCGCCTCGCCGTCGATGTTCTCACCGCAGGCCTCGCCCAGCACGCGGTAGAACAACCCGTCCTTCAGGTCCAGCCGGTACTCCATCGTGCCGTCGTTCAGGTTGATTTTGACCGGCAGCGCGCTCTCCACGTACTCGTTGGCGTCCAGCGCCGCGCGCAGCGCCTCGTGGTCCCGCACGCGGCGCATCTGCCCCGCCGCCTGCCTGACGCTGTCCAGCACCGACTTGCCCAGCCAGTGGTCCTCCGCCAGCGCCGTGAGCCACGCCGGGGTCTGCACGCGCACCTCGCGGATCGGGAACTCGAACAGCAGGCCCGACAGCAGCCCGTTCAGCTCCTCCAGGCCCATGGTCTGCGCGTTCACGGCCATCACCGGCACGCCGTAGCGCTCCGAGAGCGCGTCGCGCAGCTTCACCGTCTCGCCGTCGGCGGGGTTCTTCGCGTTCAGCACCACGACGAACGGCTTGCCCAGCGCCTTCAGCTCCGACACCACGCGGGCCTCGGCCTCCTCGTAGGCGCTGCGGGGGATGTCCGCCACGCTGCCGTCGGTGGTCACCACCGCGCCGATCGTGGCGTGCTCGCGGATCACCTTGCGGGTGCCCAGCTCGGCGGCCTCCTCGAAGGGGATGTCGTGGTCGAACCAGGGGGTGCGCACCATCCGCGCCTGGTCTCCCTCGCTAAGCCCCAGCACGCCGGGGATCAGGTAGCCCACGCAGTCCACCAGCCGCACGCGGGCCTCGGCGCCGTCGCGCAGGCGCACCTTCGCCGCGTTCTCGTCGGGCACGAAGCGCGGCTGGGTGGTCATGATCGTGCGGCCCGCACCGCTCTGGGGCAGCGCGTCGACGGCCCGATCCCGCGCGCCGGGGTCCTGTAGGTTTGGCAGCACCAGCAGTTCCATGAACCGCTTGATAAAGGTCGACTTTCCGGTGCGCACCGGACCGACGACGCCCAGGTATATGTCGCCGTCGCACCGGCCCGCAATATCCCGGTACAATGTGTTCTGATCCATGAAACGCGCCTCCTGCTTGCATTTTCACCTCCAGCTTATGAGCGCGAAGGAGGGGATATGCGGCGGGATGCCCCTGCCACAAAACGACATTATTTGCTTATCGTTTGCAAGAGGACCTCTTCCGACCCGCCTGCGGCGGGCCACCTTCCCCAAAGGGGAAGGCTTCTGAAAACGCCGCCAAAAGCCTTCCCCCGGTGGGGAAGGTGGATTTCGGTGAAATTGCTTGCAATTTTGCCGAAAGACGGAAGAGGTCCTTTCATTGCCAGGTAAATGATGCCGTCTCGGCTCCGCCGCATCCGCTTGCAATTCCCGCGGCATCGGTTTATAATGAAGCCATCAGATTTCTTCGGAGGCTCCCGTGAAGAAGGCAACTCGGCAACAGGCGAATCACGCGCGCGGCAGGAAGCGGCGGCAGAGGCGGGCGGCGCTCACGGCGTTCTGCGTCGCGCTGGCGCTGATCATGCTGGGCCTGTCCGCCTACGTGGGCTGGTGGTACGTCAACCGCGGGCGCGTGCGCAACGACGCGCAGCGCTACGCCGACCTGTACGAAGGCCGCGAAAACAAGCTGACCGTCACCATCACCGCCATCCCCACCGCCGAGCCCACGCCGATCGTCACGGCGGAACCCACGCCGATCATTACGGCAGAACCCACGCCGGTTATTACAGAAAAGCCTACGCCGGTCATTACGCCAGAGCCCACGCCCACGCCCACCGCAGAGCCGACCTCTGTTCCGATGGTCGAACCTACGGCTGTTCCGACGGTCGAACCCACGGCTGTTCCGACGGTCGAACCCACGCCGGTCATCACCAGCGAGCCCACGCCGGTTCCCACAATTGAACCGACGCCGGTTCCCACTCCCGAGCCGACGCCCCTCCCTACCGCCGAGCCCACGCCCGCGCCCACGGTCGCGTTCGGCGCAGACATGCCCGTGGTGGAGGACGTGCTGATCCCCACCCCCGACGCCAACACGCAGGTATACGCGCTGCCCACCGCGCCGCCGGCGCAGC
>CACYET010000285.1 GCA_902773515.1 uncultured Eubacteriales bacterium
GCGCCGCCCGCCCATTCCCTTCCCCGCACCTTAGCAACGAATCGGAGGTCATCACCATGTTGTACGATCCCAGGCGCTTCACCCTCAGGGACGGGCGCGAGGCCGTGCTGCGCGTGGCGGAGCCGGACGACGCCGAGGCGATGGTGCGCTACCTGACGGACACCGCCGCGGAGACGGAGTTCGTGCTGCGCTACCCGGAGGAGTGCGACCGCTACACGCTGGAGAAGGAGCGCGAGCTGCTTCAGAGCTTCAAGGACAACCCGAACAGCCTGATGCTCTGCTGCTTCGTTGGGAGCGAATTGGCCGGGAACTGCAATTTGCAATTCTTCCCGCAGATCAAGTGTCGCCACCGCGCCGACGTCGCCATCGCGCTGTACCGCAAATTCTGGGGCCAGGGCATCGGCACGGCCATGTTCGAGGTGATGCTCGAGGCCGCCCGCGCGCGCGGCGTGGAACAGGTGGAGCTGGAGTACATCGACGGCAACGCCCGGGGGCGCGCGCTGTATGAGAAGATGGGCTTTGTCCGCGTCGCTGAGCGCCCCGACGCCATCCGGCTCAAGGACGGCAGCTACCGGAACTTGGTGTGCATGGTCAAGAGGCTGTAGAACATAACCGACGGGGGCGGCAAAGCCGCCCCCGTCGGTTCCTATTCCCTACTCCCTACTCCCTGTTCCCCAGATCATTCTTGATCTGCGTACTCGAAATCTCCGGCGTGCGCGGCAGGTAGACCACCTCGCAGCCCTCTTCCTTCAGGAAGTCGAACTTCCCCTTCCAGTCGTCGCCCATCACGAAGGTGTCCACGTGGTACAGGTGCACGTCGGAGCGCTTCTGGTCCCAGTTCTCCTCGGGGATCACCAGGTCCACGTAGCGGATCGACTCCAGCAGGAGCTTGCGCTCCTCGTAGCTGAAATAGCACAGCTTGTTCTTCTCCACGCGGTTGAACTCGTCGGTGGAGAGGGCCACGATCAGGTAGTCGCCCAGCGCCTTGGCGCGGCGCAGCAGGTTGATGTGGCCGTAGTGCAAAAGGTCAAAGGTGCCGTAGGTGATGACGCGCTTCATGGAAAACCTCCGTTGTCGATGGTTGAAAAGCAGCGCGCGAAGCGCTATACTGGTATCACAGAATGCGAAAGCGAGGGATGCCCATGCAGGCATTGCGGGAGAAGATCATGGCCTACGCGCCGACGGACGCGCGAGAGGCGCGGGACCGGGAGCTGCTGCTGCTGGCGCTCGACACGCTGCAAACGCCACTGACGCGGGACAACCCCTTCGCCCACTTCACGGCGTCCTCGTGGATCGTGAACCCGGCGCGGGACCGGGCGCTGATGGCGTGGCACAACATCTACAAGACCTGGTCGTGGACCGGCGGCCACGCCGACGGCGACAGCGACCTGCTGGCCGTGGCGCTGCGCGAGGCCCGCGAGGAGACCGGCCTGGAGGCCGTCGCGCCCGTGACGGGCGAGATCTACTCCGTCGAGGTCCTTCCCGTGAACAGCCACTTCAAGCGCGGGCAGTTCGTGTCCGCCCACCTGCACCTGAACGTCACCTACCTGCTTGAGGCCGACGACGCCCAGCCGCTGCGTCCCAAGCCCGACGAGAACAGCGCCGTGGCCTGGCTGCCGCTTCACGAGGCCGCCGAGAATAAGGAAGAGCCGTTCATGGCGGAGGTGTACCGGAAGCTCAATCAAAAGCTGAACGATATCTGATCCACTTCAAACGCGGAAAGGCCTTGCGAACAACAGGCTCGATATCTACAGATTCTTCGACTGCGTTCCGCCTGCGGCTTCACTTCGCTCAGAATGACAGGGCGTCGCCATGTCTGTCATCCTGAGCGGAGCCTTGCGTGAAGCAAGGCGCAGTCGAAGGATCTTTCCACTCCCAGGCAGTCGCCTCACTTCGATTTACCAGGATCTGTCATCCTGAGCGGAGCCTTGCGTGCATCTCGCTCAGATGTCATCCTAAGCGGAGCCTTGCGTGCATCTCGCTCAGAATGACAGGGCGTCGCCATGTCTGTCATCCTGAGCGGAGCCTTGCGTGAAGCAAGGCGCAGTCGAAGGATCTTTCCACTCCCAGGCAGTGGCCTCACTTCGATTTACCAGGATCTTATTCCCCCGTCACCGCTTCTTTAGCCCTTGCGGACAAATCCATAAACCAGGTGTACTCGCCCTTCCAGCCCAGCTTCACGGTGCCGAGGGAGCCGTTGCGCTGCTTGGCGATGATCAGCTCGGCGACGTTCTTTTCCGGGGTCTCGGGGTCGTAGTAGTCCTCGCGATGGATGAACATCACCACGTCCGCGTCCTGCTCGATGGCGCCGGACTCGCGGATGTCGGAGAGCAGCGGCCGGTGGTTGGAGCGGCCCGCGGGCGCGCGCGAGAGCTGCTGCAGCGCGATTACGGGCACGCCCAGCTCCAGCGCCAAGCTCTTCAGCGTGCGCGAGATCTGCGAGACCTCCTCCTGGCGGCTTCCGAAGCGGCCCGTGGCCGACATCAGGGACAGGTAGTCCACCAGGATCAGGTCCAGCCCCTTCTCCAGTTGCAGGCGGCGGGCCTTCGAGCGCATTTCGGGCACCGTGATGCCCGGGGTACAGTCGATGTAGATCTGGGCGGGGCCGATGCTCACCAGCGCGTCCGCCAGCTTCCCCCACTCCTCGTCGTCGATGGCCCCGCGGCGCACCTTCTGCATGTCCACGCGGGCCTCGGTGCACATCATGCGCATGGCCAGCTGCTCCGCCGGCATCTCCAGCGAGAACACGGCGGCCTTCTTCCCGGCGCGGATGGCGGCGTTTTCGACGAAGTTCATGCCGATGGAGGTCTTGCCCATGGCGGGGCGCCCCGCCACCAGCACCAGCTCGCCCGGGTGCAGGCCCGTGAGCAGGTCGTCCAGCTCGCGATAGCCGGTGGGCACGCCCTCGATGCGGCCGTGGTTCTTCACCAGCTGTTCGATCTTCTCAAACGTGCTGATCAGCACCGGCTGGATGGGCTGCAGCTGTTCGCCGCCCTTGCGCATCGTGATGTCGTAGATCGCCTTCTCGGCGCTCTCCAGTATCTCGACGTTCTCCCGGTCGCCGGCGTAGCTGTCGCGCATGATCTGCTCCGCGGCGGCGATCAGCCGGCGCAGCGTGGCCTTCTCGTCCACGATGCGGATGTAGGCCTGCACGTTCGCGGCGGAGGGCACGCCCTGGCGCAGATCGATCAGGTACGAGGCCCCGCCCACGGCATCCAGACGGCCCCGGCGGGTCAATTCCTCGTCGAGGGTCACCAGGTCGATCGGGCGCGACTCGTCCGACAGGCTGAGCATGGCGGCGAATATCTCCCGATTGGCGGGGTCGTAGAAGTCGTCCGGGCGCAGGCTCTCCGCGGCGACCTGCGCCGCCTGTCGGGACCGGAGCATCGCGCCCAGCACGCTGCGCTCCGATGCCGGATGGCTCGGCGGCGTGCGGGCGAGGTCGGGGGCAGAGTTGTAAGTCTCCATATGTACTCCTTGGTAAAACGCGAGAGTTTAGAGTTCAGAGTTCAGAGTTCAGAGTTCAGTGAAACAGCGCTTCCACTAACTCTATCTAAACTCTAAACTCTCAACTCTTATCTCTTGATTTTGACGTTCACGATCATCCGCGTCGAGATGCCGGGATAGAGCTTGAGGGTGACGAACGCCTGGCCCTCCTTCTTGATGGGCTCCTCCTGCTCCAGCTTGCGCTTGTCGATGTCGATGCCGTGCTGCTCCTTCAGGGCGGTGGCGATCTGGTCATTGGTCACGGAACCGTACAGCTTGCCGTTCTCGCCGCCCTTCACCTCCAGCTGGATCACCTTGCCCTTCAGCTCGCGGGAGCGCTCCTCAGCAGGTAGTTGCGGCCGTAGCCGTCGGAAACCTCCACGATCTGTCCCTTCTTGCCGCTTCCCTTGATGTCCTGTAGCAGGATAACCTTCATCTCGATTGCCTCCTATTCCTGCGGATCGTCCCGATCCGATTGATCCCGGTTCGCGGGCCGCTTCAGCGCCCCGTGGGAGCCGAACAGCGCCGACGCCGCGCCCAGCACGGCCAGCAGCATGGCCGCGTCCGGCAGCAGCAGCCCCGCCGCGCACAACAGGCCGATCAGCAGCTTCCGCCGGCCCAGCTCGCGCCCGGAGCGCAGCATGCGCCTGTCCAGCGCGGCCATCGCCTGGATGAAGAAGCCCGCGCAGGCCAGCGAGCGCGTGGCGTCATACGCCGTGGCCCCCGCCGAATAGCCGCCCGCGGCCAGAATCAGCCCGGCGACCCACAGCCCCAACAGCCCCCAGGTCAGCTGGGCGGGCAGGAACCAGCCGGTCATGCCCACGAAGCTCTCGTTGGTGGCCAGGCCCTGGCGCGCCATGGTCCAGTTGCCCCAGAGCACGCTGATCACGCCCGAGAGCAGCGCGCCCGTCAAGAGCGCCCCCGGCAGCGACTGGGCGTAGGCCTGCTGCATCAGGTCCAGCACGCCGTCCAGCTGTTCGCGATAGAGCGCCACCGTGTAGCGCTGGCCCGTCGCGCCGCTCAGCGAGAGCGCCGAGTTGATCGCCTCCACGAACGGCTGCATGGCCGCGTCCGGCATGCGCTCAAACTCCGCGCGCAGCACGTCCGTGAAGCGGGCGATCATGCCGCCGCCGAAGCTGATGTACGCGATCAGCATGGCCACCACCAGTCCCAGCGCGTAGGCGGCGACGCCCCACTTCATCTGCTCGAAGAACGGGCGCTTGTGCGCCATGCAGCGCATCACCCAGACGGCGGGCAGTATCGCCGCCGCCAGCAGCATCAGCGCCATGACCTCGCTCAGGAACCACATCGTCGAGGCCAGCGCCGCGCCGAACAGCACCGCCGCGGGCAGCCAGCCCGCGCGCGCCTTTATGCGCACGGCGAATATGCCGCCCAGCATCAAGACCGGCAGAAGCAGCGAGATCTGCAGCACCGCGACCAGCGGCAGCAGCGCGCCGATGGCCAGCGCCAGCACGATATTCCCCGCCAGGCGTCCCTTCGACACGGAAACAAGCTGTCTGGATTCCAAGTGTCCGCCTCCGAATATATTAATACAGGATATATTATAACATGGTTGGGGGAAGCGCGCAACAAAAAGATTCTTCGACTCCGGCTACGCCTCCGCTCAGAATGACATTGCGTCGCGTTGGCTGTCATTCCGAGAAGAATGAACAAGCGTCGCGTTGGCTGTCATTCTGAGCGGAGCGTCAGCGAAGTCGAAGAATCTTTCACATTATTTTGATGGGATCGGGCGGGCAGCAGACGCCCCTACGGGGAGTACGAGGAGACAACCTCATCCGTCTGGCCTTGACGCTTCGCTAGGCCTACAGCCACGGCCAGCCACCTTCCCCATAGGGGAAGGCTTTTGGCGGGCGCAGGGGCGGACTTTCCACCGCATCGCCGCCCCTACAGAGAGTGCCCGGTAGTCGCGGACGCCAATTATGGCGTCCCTACACTCACTCTCCAACTCCTCACTCCACACTCCGTTACAGGTGTTCGTCCAGCATATCGATGGCGTCGAAGTTGCCCTCGGCGATGGCGAGCTCCATCATCTGGCCGACGCTGTCGGGGTCGGCCAGGCCGATGAAGCGGGCCACGCGGTCCCACTGCTTGTTCTGGGCGTCGACCAGCAGCACGCGGCCGATGTACTCCGGGGTGAGCAGCTCGGACAGCTGCTGCAGGTAGTCGTAGTCGCCGGCGGCGACGGCCTCGTTCGCCAGGGCCTCGCGCTGCGCATCGTTCATGCAGTGCTCGGCGATTTGCAGCGCCAGCACGCGCGCCTCGGCCTTATAGGCGGCGATGGCGATCTCGTCGGCGCAGTTCTCCAGCGAGATCTGCTCGGCGTAGGTGGAGAGCCACTGCCAGTTCTCCTGCTGCGCGGCGGCCAGCGCGATCTTCTCCTGCAATTCGTCCTCGAACTGCCAGACGTGGTCGCCCAGCCAGCCCCAGTTGCCCGCCTCGATGGCGGCGTCGATGGTGCGGGTGTCGGCGTAGCCGTTCAGGTTTTCCAGCACCCAGTCGTGCATGCCCAGGCCGTTGGCCTTCTGGGCGATCTCGCGCAAGAGCTCCTCGTCGCGGATCTCAGGGATGTGCTCGGCGAGCCAGTCCCACTTTTCATCCGCCAGCGCGCGCTCGCAGGCCGCGCGGCGCAGCGCGTCGGCCCGGGCCTGGCGCTCCCGCGCGCCGTCCACGAGGCCGTTGATCGTGCTGGACACGCCGCCCACCACGTCGCCGCCCAGCTTGGCCGCCTTGCGGAAGGCGGATTCCAGGCCCGCGCCGATCTTCTGGCCCACGTCCTGCACGGTCTTGCCGAAGTCCTCGGTGTTGATGCCGG
>CACYET010000286.1 GCA_902773515.1 uncultured Eubacteriales bacterium
TCATGCAGGTAATCAAGTATGTGTTTCAGCCCCACGGGGACGACAGAGGACAGCTGGTCGCCCTGGAGGAGTTCAAGGACATCCCTTTCAGGATTCGGCGGGTCTACTACATGTACGATACGAGAGAGGGCGTCACGCGGGGATACCACGCGCACAAGTCGCTGGAGCAGATTTTGATCTGCATCCACGGCAGCTGCAAGATCCTTCTCGACAACGGATCGGAGAAGAAGGTCATCCCGCTGGAGAAGCCGTATGAAGGGCTGTACGTGTCCAACACCATGTGGCGGGAGATGTTCGATTTTTCGCCGGACGCCGTGCTGATGGTGCTGGCTTCGGAGCTGTACGACGAATCGGATTACATCCGCGATTACGACGAATTCCTGGAATTCGTCCGAAGCCATCCGGCGAAGGACCGGGGAGAGGAATGAGCGACGCAATGAAGGTGCCTTTTGTTACGTTCAAGCCGCTGGAGAAGGAGCTGGATAAGCCCCTCCGGGATGCCTTTGAGCGCGTCTACCAGCGTTCATGGTATATCGAGGGCGAGGAGGACAAGGCCTTTGAGGCGGCCTTTGCCCGCTATTGCGGCGCGTCCTTCTGCGTCGGCGTCGGAAACGGGCTGGACGCGCTGATGCTGGCGCTGAAGGCCCTCGGCGTCGGTCCGGGCGACGAGGTCATCGTGCCGTCCGACACGTATATCGCCACCGCGCTGGCGGTCACCTACGTCGGCGCGCGGCCGGTGTTTGTCGAGCCGGACATCCGCACCTTCAACATCGATCCGGGCAAGATCGAGTCCGCGATCACTAACAAGACAAAGGCCATCATGCCGGTGCACCTGTACGGCCAGCCCTGCGACATGGATCCGATCATGGCCATCGCGAGGGCCCGCGGCCTGTACGTGATCGAGGACTGCGCGCAGGCGCACGGTGCGCTGTACAAGGGCAAGGCTGTGGGCGCCTTCGGGGACGCCGCCGGCTTCTCCTTCTATCCCGGAAAGAACCTGGGCGCGCTGGGAGACGCCGGAGCGGTCTTGACCGACGATCCCGCGATCGCGGACATGGTCCGGGCGCTGGGCAACTACGGCTCCGATTACAAGTACCACCACATCTACAAGGGAAACAACAGCCGCCTGGACGAGCTGCAGGCCGCGTTCCTCTCCGCCAAGCTGGTGTGCCTGGACCGGGTGAACGAAAACCGGCGTCAAACGGCGCGGAAATACCTGGAAGGGATGAAAAACCCTCAGGTGATCCTGCCCTGGGTCCATCCGGACACCGTGCCGGTGTGGCACGTCTTCGGGGTGCGGTGCGCCGCGCGGGACGCGCTGGAGAAGCACCTGAACGGGCGCGGCATCGGAACGAACAAGCACTATCCGATCCCGATGCATCTGCAGGAGTGCTACCTCGACCTGGGCTTTGCCAGGGGGGATTTCCCCGTCGCGGAGGAGATCAGCGAAACGGAGCTGAGCCTGCCGATGTATTACGGCATGACGGATCGGGAGATCGAGGCCGTGATCGACGCGGTGAACAGCTTTTGATCATTATTCGCGCGGGGCGGTGATGGGATGGGAGATCGGGCAAAAAAAGAGCGGCAGTCCGGCATCGAACTGCTGCGATTGCTGGCCGGCTTCGCCGTGATGATCCTCCACCTGAACTACACGCCCGGGGGCGCCGGGCTCATGACGACCGCCTCCGGCGTCAACAAGGCGTTCCTGCTGGGGCTTGAGGCCGCGTGCCTCTGCGCCGTCAACGTGTTCATACTGATCTCCGGCTGGTTTTCCTCCCAGGCGAAGCGCATCGGCGTGCGAAAGCTGGCGCTGTTGCTGGCGGAGACGGTCGCCTGCCAGCTGCTGCTCGCCGTCGCGGCCGGGTTCATCGACCGCTCCTGGTCCGTCAGGGCCATCCTGATGGCCCTGCTTCCGGTCAACTACTTCGTCATACTGTATCTCGCCCTCATGCTGCTCTCGCCCTTCATCAACCGGCTTCTGGAGGGGCTGGACACAAGGGCGTTCACATGTCTGGTCTGCCTGACGGCGGGCCTTTTCTCGCTGGCCGCGATACTGGTCGACGTGCTTGAGGAGGTCTCCGGGATGCCGCTGGTCGGGCTGAACCCCGTCGGCATCAGCTCCATGAACGGCTATTCGATCGTCCAGTTCGTCATGATGTACGTCCTCGGCGCGTACATGCGGCGCGTGGATTGGCCGTCGAAGTGCAAAAGCCCTCTGATCGCGGTGCTCCTCGTCGGCGTCGTGGCGCTGCTGATGCTCTGGGACAGGTACCTCCCCGGCACCTCCCGGTCCTACTGCAATCCGCTGGTGATCGCCGAGGCCTGCCTGGTGTTCGCGCTCTTTGCCCGGATGAAATTCCGCAGCCGGATCGTCAACTCGCTGGCTCCGGCGTCCTTCATCTGCTTTCTGCTCCAGGGCCCCATACTCGTCCGCGTGGACACCCCGACCATCGGAAGCCTGCCGTTTCTGCAGATGCTCGGCCGCATGCTCCTGATCATGGCGGGCAT
>CACYET010000287.1 GCA_902773515.1 uncultured Eubacteriales bacterium
GTCAACGCAAAAAGGCAAAAAAACAGCGGGGGAAAGCGGGCTTTAAGCCTTTTTTGAACGGGTTTTTCCGGAGGGTCGCATAAAATGATCACAAACTGACAATTATTTACTGAAAGTGACTTGCGAAAGACGGCGCTTTGGGTTATAATGAAGTGCTTATAGGTAAGACCCGCAAACCAAACAACCAATCGGGAGGAGAATGCACCATGCAGAAGTATGTGTACCTTTTCAGCGAAGGCAACGCTTCCATGCGGAACCTGCTGGGTGGCAAGGGCGCCAACCTGGCGGAGATGACCTCGCTGGGCATGCCCGTGCCTCAGGGCTTCACCATCACCACCGAAGCCTGCACCCGCTACTATGAAGACGGCAAGGCCATCGGCGCCGACATCCAGAAGCAGATCGACGAGGCCCTTGAGAAGATCGAGAAGATCAACGAGAAGAAGTTTGGCGACGCGAAGAACCCGCTGCTGGTCTCCGTGCGCTCCGGCGCGCGCGCTTCCATGCCGGGCATGATGGATACCATCCTGAACCTGGGCATCAATGACGAGGTGGCCGCGGGCCTGATCGCCGGCAACCCCGATCCCAAGTTCGAGCGCTTCGTGTACGATTCCTATCGCCGCTTCATCCAGATGTTCTCCGACGTCGTGATGGAGATCCCGAAGAAGACCTTTGAGGTCATCATCGACGAGGTGAAGGAGAAGAAGGGCGTCAAGAACGACATCGACCTGGACGTCAACGACATGAAGGAGCTCGTCGCCCGCTTCAAGGCCTACTACAAGGAGCAGAAGGGCGAGGACTTCCCGACCGATCCCAAGGTGCAGATGATGGAGGCCGTGAAGGCCGTGTTCCGCTCCTGGGACAACCCCCGCGCGAACGTCTATCGCCGCATGAACGACATCCCCTATTCCTGGGGCACCGCCGTCAACGTGCAGCCGATGGTGTTCGGCAACCTGAACGATCGCTCCGGCACGGGCGTCGCCTTCACGCGCAACCCCGCCACCGGCGAGAAGGCGCTGTTCGGCGAGTACCTGATCAACGCCCAGGGCGAGGACGTCGTGGCCGGCATCCGCACCCCCAGCAAGATCGCCCAGCTGGAGCAGGATATGCCCGAGGTGTTCAAGCAGTTCAAGACCATCGCGAACAACCTCGAGAAGCACTACAAGGACATGCAGGACATGGAGTACACCATCGAGAATGGCAAGCTCTACATGCTGCAGACCCGCAACGGCAAGCGCACCGCCGCCGCCGCCCTGAAGATCGCCGTCGACCTGGTGGACGAGGGCATGATCACCGAGCGCGAGGCCGTGATGCGCGTGGAGCCCAAGCAGCTGGACAGCCTGCTGCATCCCACCTTTGACGCCAAGGCGCTGAAGAGCGCCAAGCCCATCGGCGAAGGCCTGGCGGCCTCCCCGGGCGCGGCCTGCGGCCAGGTGGTGTTCTCCGCTGAGGACGCCAAGCGCTGGGCCGAGCACGGCCACCGCGTGGTGCTCGTCCGCCTGGAGACCAGCCCCGAGGACATCGAGGGCATGGTGGCCTCCCAGGGCATCCTGACCGTGCGCGGCGGCATGACCAGCCACGCGGCGGTCGTCGCCCGCGGCATGGGCACCTGCTGCGTGTCCGGCTGCTCCGAGATCAAGATGCGCGACCACGAGTTCGAGCTGGGCGGCCGCACCTTCAAGGAAGGCGACTGGATCAGCGTGGACGGCTCCACCGGCAAGATCTACGGCGAGGCCATCCCCACCGCCGAGGCCACCATCTCCGGCGACTTCGGTCGCTTCATGGCCTGGGCGGACGCCGAGCGCAAGCTGCGCATCCGCACCAACGCCGACAACCCGCGCGACGCCATGCAGGCTGTGAAGTTCGGCGCGGAGGGCATCGGCCTTTGCCGCACCGAGCACATGTTCTTCGAGGGCGACCGCATCAAGGCCGTCCGCGAGATGATCGTGGCCAAGGACGTCGAGACCCGCAAGAAGGCGCTGGCCAAGCTGCGCCCCTATCAGCAGGGCGACTTCGAGGCCATGTACGAGGTGCTGCAGGGCCGTCCGATGACGGTGCGCTACCTCGATCCGCCGCTGCACGAGTTCCTGCCCAACAAGGAAGAGGAGATCGTGGAGCTGGCCGCCGAGATGGGCATCAGCATCGACGAGCTCAAGGAGACCGTGGACTCCCTGCACGAGTTCAACCCGATGATGGGCCACCGCGGCTGCCGCCTGGCCGTCACCTATCCCGAGATCGCCGAGATGCAGACCGAGGCCGTCATCTCCGCCGCCATCAACGTCAACCGCAAGCATCCCGAGTACAACATCGTGCCCGAGATCATGATCCCGCTGGTGGGCGAGGTGAAGGAGCTGAAGTTCGTCAAGGACGTCGTGGTCGCCACCGCCGACAAGCTGATCGCGCAGGCCGGCGTGGACATGAAGTACCACGTGGGCACCATGATCGAGATCCCGCGCGCGGCCGTCACCGCCGGCGAGATCGCCAAGGAGGCCGAGTTCTTCTCC
>CACYET010000288.1 GCA_902773515.1 uncultured Eubacteriales bacterium
CGCGCGATGTCGCCGTAGCGGTGGTAGTTCAGCAGGTTGCCGACCAGTGTGAGCGCGTAGATCCAGGTGCGCCGCGCCTCGCGGATGGTGATGCCGTTCTCCTCGTAGAAGCGCGCCGTGAAGGGGGCCAGCGTGTTCGGGCGATTTTGCAGGGCCTCGGTGTCGCAGTAATACAGCTTGTGCGCGTGGCGCTCGTTCCAGCGCCGGACGATGCCGATCTTGTAGGCGATGTTGTCCGGGGCGCACACGCGGTCCGCGAGGAAGTCCACGTTGTCGCCGCAGATTTCGAGCATCGGCTCCACCTGCAGCCGGAAGTCGTGATAGCTGCACAGGCCGATCTGGATGTCCGGGTCCACGGCCTTCATGGCCCGGGAATAGCGCGCGACCGTGCGGGCGTATTCGTCGCGGGGGAACCAGCGGAAGGTCTCGTTGTCCATCTCCCAGTAGCGCACGCGGTAGGGCTCGGGATGTCCGTTCTTCGCCCGCAGCGCGCCCATGGGCGTGGAGACGTCGCCGTTGCAGTACTCCACCCACTGCCGCGCGCACTCGATGCCCGCGTCGATGTCGGTGATGTTTGTAAGGTCCCCGCCGTGGGCCTCCAGCTCGGTCTTGTCCAGCACGTACTCGGAGTTCAGGCAGAAGCGCTTGCCCGGATGGAAGAAGTTGACCACGAGCAGGGCCTCGCAGCCCAGCGCCTCGCAGAGCCGCAGGAACTCGTCGGTGCCCACGTCGTTCATGTTCACGTCGCCCCAGAACCATGAGTTCTCGGGCTTGCGGGCGTTGCGCGGCCCGATGGCGTCGCGCCAGTCGTGCAGCGAGGCGAAGCACCCGCCGGGAAAGCGCAGCACCGAGGGCCTGACGCGCTTCAGGGCGTCGATCACGTCCCGCCGCCAGCCGCCGGGCGCGGCGTCCGTCGGCATCAGCGAAAAGGCGTCCGCCAACACCCTGCCGGGCGTGATGAACAGCGCGAAGGTGGCCCAGCCGGTGAAGTTTGCGTTCTCGAAGGTCGCTTCGAAGAAGCGGCCCTCCGCGGGAACCTCGCCCAGCGGCAGCACGGCGATGGGCTCTGCGGCGAAGGTGTCCTTGGTCGTGGCGTAGAAGCGCGCCTCGGCGCGCACCGGGGCGCCGCCCGCGTTCTTCAGCCAGCCGCTGAAGCGGTAGGCGCGGCCGGCGCTCAGGTACTTGCCGCCCTGCGCCACGCCGCAGGGCCGCGCGACCTCGAAGTTGTGGATGGAGAGGCAGCTCTCCCCGTGCACGCCGCCCGCCGCGCGCTCCACGGTCAGCGCGTAGCAGGGCGCCTTCTCGGTGAGGAAGGTGCAGTCCGGCGTGATGCTCTCGGGGCGGTCCGGCGCGGGGCAGGCGTACCAGCGCGGATGCGCGTAGCCGGAGTGATACCATTCCTGCTCAGACCAGTCGTTGCCCACCACGTCCCAGCCGCCGAACCAGTCGTAGGTCGCCGGGGTGACGGGGTAGGCCTTCTCAAAGCTGCGGTTGTAGAACATCTCCGAGTCCATCGCCTCCACCTGGTAGCCGAAGCCGACCTCGATGAAGTTGCCGCAGAGCATCCGGCTGACCGGCGTCTCGTTCAGCCGCCGGTTCGTCACCCGAAAGACCTTCTGACCGTTGTGGAATTCGGATACATTGGTCGGCGTCATGGCGCGTCCCCCCCATTTTCATTTCAGCCATAGCATACCACAAACGGGGGGCGAAACCAAGGGGTCGGCGCGCCGCTTGCCCGCGCCGACGCGCCAATCATTTCCGATTTCTTAAAAGAGTGTTGCGTTTATGGCCGCGCCCCGGGCTTTCCCCGCGCCGCTTGCGCGCGCCGTCGCTTCCTATAGGTCGGCACGTCGGCCTTGCGAGGCGCCGGAACCGCAACTCGCCACTGATTTTTGTGCATATGGACGGTTTGCTTTGCCATTATTATGAAAATTGTGAATATTGCGTAAACAGTATGGACTATTTGGATGGCCGTATTGATCGTTGATGGTTTTCAGCCCGTCCAGATCGGCGAGTGCTGTGGTATAGGACTTTTCCCGTTCAAATTCCGGCGCAAAGCGGTTCAGGGCGAAGCGGTTGTGAAGGCCGGTCATCTGGTCTTCCATATGCAGCCGGTCCAGCTCCCGGATATTGCCCTTCAGAATCATTTTTTTGTGCAGGTTGTCGAGACTGTCCCCGAGACTCTCCTGGAAAATGCGGAAAACATACTGCTCAATGGGCAGGTCATCATTCAGGTAAACCATATATCCATAGCTTCTGTTCGCGTGATGAACCGGAAGGATCAGGAACTGGTCTCCGGGTGCGGGCTGAACAGGGACCAGCTCTTCCAGGGGGAATGCATGTCCACTGATTCCTCCTGTCCGGGGAGAAAAGCCGGCGACGACGGTCATTCGGCTGTCATAATCCGGAGAATCTTCTGTTTTCGGATCCTCCTGATTGCTTTCGATAAAGGGGATATCATCCTGGTTCAGGCAGCAGCAGAAGCCCCGGCAGC
>CACYET010000289.1 GCA_902773515.1 uncultured Eubacteriales bacterium
TGAACAGTCAGAGAAAGAAGTTCTCGATCTCCGACAGCGACTACACCCTCCTGCTATACTCCGTCGCGTGCTGCAAGGCCTTCAGGCGCGCGTTCCTGCTGGAGAACGGCATCGACTTCTCCGACAGCCGCAAGGGCGAGGACATCTATTTCTCCCTCGCCTGCTTCGCGTGCAGGCCGCGCTACAGGGTCATCTCCTACATCGGCTATTACTATCGGGCCAACCCCACCTCCACGACGAAGAGCATGAATTACGAGAACAACTTTGAGAAGATCGTCGCGGAGATGTTCCAAAAATTCCGGGAGAGGTTCCGCCCGCAGGCGCTTCCTAAAGACATGCAGCGGAAAATCGAATACGCGTATGTCGCCAACATGGTCAACGCGCTCGTCGTCTACAACCGCGGCTGCGGCCCCGCGCGGATGCGCGAGAAGCGCGCCGGCTTCATCGAGGATTTGAGGCGCAACTATCCGGACTATCTGCGCAACCGGGATATGCGGCTGCTCCGGCCCCCGACGGTCAGCAGGAGGATCAGGACGGGCGTCGGCGCGTTCTACTGGTGCTCCAGGCTGCGCCTGGACGGCTTGCTGTTCTTCCTCGTCTCCATCCTCTAGCAGGCGCTTTTGCGGGAGGCGAGGTTCAAAAAAGGGGTGTGGGTGATGAATGCGAGGATGGAGCTGACGGGCAGGCAGAACAACCTGAACCTGCTTCGATTTGTCGCCGCGCTGCTGGTCATATTCAGCCACGCCTATGTGCTGACGGGCCGTGCCCCGGACCTCATAACGAGAGCCACCCGGGGGCAGACGACGGGAGGACAGCTGGCGGTGCTGCTGTTCTTCTTCTACGGCGGCCTGCTCATCATGAAGAGCGTGGAGAGCAAGCGGGACGCCAGGGCCTTTTTTGCGGCCAGGGCGACGAGGATCTTTCCCGCCCTGTGGATCGTGGTCCTCTCTTCGGCGTTCATACTGGGCCCGCTGCTCACGACGCTTCCCCTCTCGCGGTATCTGACGAGCGCCGGCACGTGGAAGTACCTGCTGAACGGCCTGCTCATACCGGTGCACGCACTGCCCGGCGTGTTTGAGGGCAACCCGGCGATGTCGACGGTCAACGGCTCCCTGTGGACGCTGCCGGTCGAGTTCCTCTGCTACATCATGTGCTTTGTGTTCCACAGGCTGGGCCTGTCGAAGGGCAAGCGCCCCCTGCTGTTGTTGCCTGTGGCCGCGGCTGCCGCGGCGGCGGCCTGGATGGTCCTCGGGAACAATGAGACGCTGCGCAATGCCGTCCTGCCGGTGCTGTTCTTCTATATCGGCATGGTGTGCTGCCTCTTCCGGGATCGCATCCCGCTCAACGGCTTCGCGGCGCTGGGGGCCGCGGCCCTGCTGGCCCTGTCCGCGGCCTGCGGGGTATTCCTGCCGGCGGCGTGCGTCCTGTATCCGTATATCCTGATGTTCCTGGGGTTTGGGACCCGGAGGAAGCTGTCGGGGTTCGGGCGCGGGCTGGAGCTCTCCTATGCGATCTACCTGACCGGCTTTCCGCTGCAGCAGACGTTGATCCGCTTTGATCCGCAGATGTCGCCGCTGCTCAATTTCGCGCTGGGAGCGTGCACCGCCATATGCGCCGCCGTTCCCGTCACATGGCTGGACAAGAGGGCCGCCTCGCGGCTGCGCAAATGACCGGCGCTTCTGGACGCTTCGGGTGAAAAAACCGCGCGTTTGGGGCGTTTACAGCCCCGGAGGGGCATGATATAATACAATCCATTCTGTGTTGAGAAGAGGACAGGCGATATGAAGAAATATCTGATCGCGATCGTCGCCGCCGTCGTCGCGACGCTGCTCGTCATGATGGGCTCGCTGCTGTCGCGTCCCGAGGCGTCCCTGGTAGAGGAGGTCAAGGATGCGGTCTCCGTGCTGCCCGAGGTGCAGCTGTCCGCGGCAAACGCTCTGATCGACGAGGATTACCGGTTCGAGACGCAGGATGCGGACGCCCAGCTGGTCATTGACGGCATCGAGGGCGAAGTCGGCGTGCTGATCGTCGACTTTGTCGAGCCCTTGCCGCAGGGGACGCCCTATCAGCTCTTCTACTCGGTGGACGGGTCGGGCCTGAGCGAGATGAATTCCATCCTGAGCCAGACGCGCAAAGAGACGGATTCGCTCGTGATCGGTCTTCCCGAAAAGCGCGCCTATGACTTCTTCCGGCTCGATATCGACACGAACTATCAGATCGCGGATCTGGCCGTCGGCGGCGGAGTGACCGGCGCTATGCCTCGCGACAGCGCCCTGACGGCGGTTTTGCGCGGCCGGGACCCGTTCCCGCGCTTCCAGCTGGCGCTCTGCTTTGTGATCCTGCTGGGCGAGGCGCTCCTGATCGCCTGGAAGCTGGACGCCATCCGGGCGTGGTTTGGGCGGCTCATTTCCAGCGTCAGGGGCAATCGCAAGGGCGCGCTTCGGGCGCTCGGCCTCTGCGCGGGAGGCGCGGCGCTCGGCCTGCTGGTGTGGC
>CACYET010000290.1 GCA_902773515.1 uncultured Eubacteriales bacterium
ATGTTTGATAAAGTCGCCGAAATCATGGCCGGAACTGACTGCGAGTGGATGCCTGGCATGTATGAGCCCAGAGACTACAATACCACCATGGAGCGCCTGACTACCTTCGTCGGCTTCAATGATGTGCAGCTTGGCGCAATTTTTCCCGGCAAGCTGCTGAGCATCTTCAATGCCTCGGAGGAGATGCTGCGCGTGGGCATCCCCGCCATCCGCATCATCGGCTCCACGTTCCTGTTCGCGGGCGTCTGCATCGCGATGGGCTCCGTGTTCCAGGCGCTGGGCTACGGCACGTACTCGATGATCGTGTCGTTCGCGCGCCAGCTGGTGGCGCTGCTGCCCTCGGCGTACGTGCTCGCGCGCGTGGGCCTGAACGTCGGCATCGACTGGCTCGTGTGGCTCTCCTTTCCCATCGCCGAGATCGCCTCGCTGATCACCACGCTGATCCTGTTCCGGCGGCTGTACCACAACGTGATCGAGCCGATCCCGGATGGGGCAATGTAACGTACCGGGTATAGAATATCTGTAGGGGCGGCGATGCGCCGCCCCTACTTTTTATATCTCCCTCGCCAGTCGGACGATCCCTTCATCCTTCCCGCGTTCGATCAGGTATTCCCGGATGTTTTCGCGCGCCAGCGCCCGCTTGATCAGGTCCGCGTCCAGCCGCCCCGCCAGCTCTGTCCAGTCGCGCACGGCCTCGCGCCGGATCCGCTTTAAAAGCCCGGCGTCTCGGCGCTTGCGCGCGGCGTCCTCCGGCGGATAGCCCCCGCCGAACGGGCCGTCGAACAGCTTTTCCAACGTGGCGCGCAGGTTGATCTCGCCGCACCAGCCGAAGCCCAGCCCCAGCGGCAGGCTCGCCGCGTTGCCGCCGTTGATACGCCCGAACAGGTACGCGTCCTGCGGCGTGGGTAAATAGCCGCACAGCGCACCGGGCAGGCTGTTCAGCGCCAGCATCATGCCCTGGCCCGACGAGCAGCCCGTCACGGCGAAGTCGATGGCCCCGGCGCATAGCATAAGGCTGATCGCCGCCGCCGTCTCCACGTAGCCGACCTCGACCGCCTCCCCCGCGAACACGCCGAGGTTCACCACCTCGTGCCCCGCCGCGGCGTCCCGCGTCGCCTCGTACAGCAGCGCGTTTTTCTCCCGCTGCGACGACGCCTGCATCACCCCGATCACCATGCCATTGCCCCCTCGCTCCGTTTGATTCATTATAGCATTGGATGGGAGGGGTGTAAAGCAGTATGACAGACGTGCTCTCATGATATTGATTTTAGCTCCAGTCACCCGCCACAATCAATTCTTCATTCCTCATTCAACTCCACTCTAAACTCTCAACTCTCAACTCTCATTCATATTTCTCCCTCCCCTGGTCAATACTACCTCCGAATCAAGTCCTTGCGAGGCAATTCGGAGGTGTTTTCATGTCGATTGGGTTTTTTCTGTTGCTCGCGGCGGGGGTGCTGATCCTGTTCGGGGCGGGACAGCGGGTGCTGGACAGGCTGCGGTTGACGGACCGCGAGGCGATCCTGTTCATCGCGCTGATCATCGCGGGCGGGTTCCTGCCGGAGATCCCGGTGACGCGGCGCTTCTCATTCAACGTCGGCGGGGCGCTGATCCCGCTGGGGCTGTGCGTGTACCTGCTGGTGAAGGCGGATACGCTCTGGGAGCGCGTGCGCAGCGTGCTGGCGGCGCTTCTGACCGCCGCGGCGGTGTTTGTTCTGGGCCGGGTGATGCCCGACGAGCCGGAGGCCATGGTCGTCGACCCGTCCATCGCCTACGGCATCGCGGGCGGCGTCATCGCGTACCTGTTCGGACGCTCGCGGCGCGGCGCGTTCATCGCGGGCACGCTGGGCGTCATGCTGGCGAACCTGGCCAGCTGGGGCTACGCGAACGCCATGAGCGCGGACCAACGGCTGGCGCTGGGCGGCGCGGGCGGCTTTGACGTGATCGTGGTCGCGGGACTGCTGGCGGTGCTGCTCGCGGAGCTCGTGGGCGAGATCGTCGAGCGCATCAAGCGGGGGCGTCAAAAACCCACGCGGGAGTTCGTCAACGGAGACTTCGTTCGGAGGGAGCAGCGATGAGGGGCGCGATCATCCGCACAGTCGCGGGCTTTGGGGCGATCCTTATGCTGATGACGCTCGGCGCGGCCGCGCGCGCCGAAATGGACGGCGACTGCGTGTACGCGCTGCTGGACGAGAACGGCACGCTGCTGACGCGGCGCGGCGGGCGCATCTACCCGGGCGACGAGTACATCTCCGCAGGCGACGGCTGGTATCGCGTGGCGCGCGTGGACGACGCCGCCCAGACCGCGACCGCCGTATACCTGGGCCGCGCCGAAACGGACGAGGCAGCGCTCGCCGCCTTCGCCGCAAAAAAGGGAAGCGATAATGGCAAGAAGCTCGTCGTCATGTACTCCACGCACAGCGACGAGAGCTACGTACCCGATGACGGCACCTACTCCAAGTGGACAAACGCCGGCATCT
>CACYET010000291.1 GCA_902773515.1 uncultured Eubacteriales bacterium
CTGGTTCTTCGTGGCCGCCTCGGCGGCGCTGTTCGGGCTGTCGGTGGTGTTCATGCCGTTCGCCATTAAAGCGAAGCCGCTACAGAAGTGGGTGGCCGGACACAACAAGACGCTGCTGGTGCTGGCAATCGACGCGATCCTGTTCGGCAACATGATGAACATGATCAGCATGCACCGCAAGAGCCTCGTCATCACCGTCGTCATGATCGCACTCGTCGTCGCCGCGCTGGGCCTGTTGGTCGCGGGCGGCATCTGGAAGGAGAGGGAAGAAAAATGAGCAAGTCCATCATCTTGAAAACCGCCGCCGCCGTTTGCATCGTCGCGCTGCTGGCCTGCGCGTTCACCATCTTTGGAAAGACCTTCCGCATCGGCAATCGCTACGCCAACGCCGAGCAGTACACCGCCGGGGCCACGACGCTGGACAAGCCCGTGAAGAACCTGGACGTGAACTGGACCGACGGCAGGGTGACCATCGCCTACCACGACAAGGACACCGTCGAGATCGCCGAGACCGCCAAGAAGGAAATTTCCGCGGACGCCCAGCTGCGCTGGTGGCTGGACGGGGACACGCTGCGCATCCAGTATGCGAAGTCCGGCTACTTCCGGCTCACCGGCCTGAACAAGGAGCTGACCCTGACCCTGCCCGAGGGCATCGGGCTGGGCAGCGTCGCGATCGACGCGACCTCCGCCGAAGTGGACGCGCCCGACCTGCACGCCGACGACATCGCCGTGGACATGACCTCCGGCAGCCTCGCGCTTTCGCAGCTGGGGAAGGCCGACCGCGTCAGGATCGACGTCACCTCCGGCGACATCCGCGCCGCGCTGGAGAACGTGAAGGACGTGTCCGCGGAGCTCACGTCCGGCAGGATCGAGATCAGCCAGACGGGCGAGGCGGAAAGTGTGGACATCTCCACCACCTCCGGCGACGTCACCCTGGCGTGCGACGCGGCGCGCCGCGCGAGCGTGGACACCACCAGCGGCAAGATCGACGTGAGCCTCGCGGCGTTCGACGCGCTGAAGATCGCATCGACCTCCGGCGACGTCGCGGCGGCCCTGCCGTCCGAGCCGGGCTTCAAGGCCGACATCGACACCACCAGCGGTTCCTTTGACAGCGCCATCCCGCTGACCCAGGAGAAGAGCAGCTACACCTGCGGCGACGCCTCCGCGAGCGTCGATATCGACACCACCTCCGGCAACGTCCGGCTGGTGGAGTACGGGAAATAAGAACACCAAAAAGATCCTTCGCTGCGCTCAGGATGACAACGACGCGGCAACCGCGGCCCTGTCATCCTGAACGAAGTGAAGGATCTGTCCATTGCGCCATCCGGCGACGCTTCGACGATCTCTCCGAGCTCAGGATGACAACAATGCGGCAATCGCGGCCCTGTCATCCTGAACGAAGTGAAGGATCTGTCCATTGCGCCATCCGGCGACGCTTCGACGATTCCGCTGCCCTCTGTCGAGGGCTTTTTTTCATTTCCATAAAAAGCCTCAATCCGCGCTGGACATATCAGGAAAAAACATGTATAATGTTATTGTGAATACGTATAAAAGGCCGCATCAGTTTTTGTAGAGACCGGGGATAACGATAAACATACCGAAAAGATACGGATGATCGGGAGCGGATGGACATGAAAAAATGGACGCTCTGCCTGTTGTGCGTCGCGCTGGCGCTGGCGTTTGCCGCGTCGCTGACGGCGTACGGGGCCGAAACGGGGGGAAAGGTGGTGCGCGTCGGCTGGTATGAGTCGGCCTTCCACCGCACCGACCAGTTCGGCCGGCGCTCCGGCTATGGCTATGAGTATCAGCAGCGCATCGCCACCTACACCGGCTGGACGTATGAATACGTGGAGGGCAGCTGGTCGGAGCTGCTCGAAAAGCTGATCGCCGGCGATATCGACCTGCTCAGCGACGTTTCCTACACCGAGGAGCGCGCCCAGAAGATCCTATACTCCGCAGAGGGCATGGGCTCGGAGGACTACCACGCCTTCATATCGCCCGACAACACCGAGATCACGCCCGACGACTTCTCGACCTTCAACGGCAAGCGCGTGGGCGTGAACAAGAACAGCATCCAGGAGCAGATGTTCATCGAGTGGGCGAAAAACCACGACGTGCACCCGGAGATCATCGAGCTGACGGAAAAGACGCCGGAGCTGCTGGAGATGCTGGCTCGCGGCGAGATCGACGTGCTCGTGACGCTGGACACCTACGGCCGCAAGGCCGACGTGGTGCCCGTGTGCAAGGTCGGCGCGGCCGACAGCTATTTCGGCATCAACAAGAACCGCCCGGACATCAAGCAGGAATTGGATGTGGCGATGAACCGCATCCTGGAGGAGAACCGCGACTTCAACCAACAGCTGACCGAGAAGTTCAACGAGGCCAGCGCCGTCTCCAGCTTCCTGACGCTGGACGAAAAGCAATGGCTGGAGAACCACGGCACCATCCGCGTGGGCTACCGCGACAACTT
>CACYET010000292.1 GCA_902773515.1 uncultured Eubacteriales bacterium
CGAGGGCGTGGAGGCCGCCAGCCGCACAATCTCCGTCAACGTGGGCGTGCAGGACGCGGAGCAGTCGTTGAACCTGAATGTCGTGGAGGACTACGAGGTGTCCACGATGCTGGTCACCGCCGGGGCGGACTACGACCCCGAGGGCGACGGAATCTGGCTGTCGGACCGCTTTGCCGAGGCCAACGGCATCACGATCGGCGACGCGCTGACCCTCTCCTACCGCGGCTTCAAGATCACCGCCGACGTGGCGGGCCTGGCGAAATCCGGCGAACAGCTGATCTGCGTGGGCGACGACAGCCAGGTGATGCCGGATTACCAGAAGCACGGGTTCGCTTACATCTCGCCGAAAAAATACAAATCCATCGTGCTGATGGACTTCTATCCGCAGGTGAACCTGCGGTCGCAGCTGACGAAGGCGGAGATGGAGACCGCCGTCTCCCGCGCGCTGGGGCGCACGATCATGGTCGTGCCGAAGGAGGACATCCCCTCCTACAAGGAGGCCATGGGCGAGGCGGACGAAGGCAAGGCCATGGGCGGCATCCTGCCGGTGATGTTCCTGGCCATCGCCCTGCTGGCAATGATCACCACCATGCACCGCATCACCGCCAACGAAAAGCGCCAGATCGGAACGCTGAAGGCGCTCGGCTTCAACGATCGGCGGATCATCCGGCACTACAGCAGCTACGGCTTCACCATCGGCCTGGTCGGCACGCTGTTGGGCGTGGCGCTGGGCTACGGCATCTGCTGGATGATCATGAATCCCAAGGGCATGATGGGCACCTATTTCGACATGCCCCGGTGGGATCTGGGCATGCCCGCGTTCTGCGTCGTCGTGATCGCGCTGATCATGGCGCTGCTCACGTTCATCAGCTTCCTGTCCGTTCGCAAGATGCTCTCCGGCACCGCCGCCGACGCGCTGCGGCCCTACGTGCCCAGGAAGATGCGCCGGATCGCCCTGGAGCGTACGAAGCTTTGGGGCAGGCTGGACTTCGGCACCCGATGGAACCTTCGCGACGTGATGCGGCACAAGTCGCGCTCGATGATGACGCTGATCGGCATCATGGGCTGCATGCTGCTGCTGGTGGGCGGCATGGGAATGCGGGACACGCTGAACGGCTTTCTGAAGGTGATCGACGAGGACATCTCCAACTACGCCACGCAGGTCACGCTGGGCGAAAACAGCTCCAACGAGAAGGCCGCGGCGCTGGCGCAAGCCCTCGACGCGGACTGGATGGCGGCGTCGGGCATCAGCCTGGACGGACGGACCGTGATGCTGCAGGTGTACGACACGTCCAACGACAGGATACGCTTCGTGGATGCCGACAACCGCGTCACGCCGCTGTCGGACGACGGCGCCTACGTGTGCATGCGGCTGGCGGAACGCATACGCCCGGGCGACACGGTGACGTTCTCCCCCTACGGCGGGTCTGAGACCTACACGGTCAAGGTCGCCGGGGTGCTGCGCAGCGTGATGACGGAAAACCTGGTGATGAGCCGCGCCTATGCCGACAGCGTGGGCGTTCCCTACACCATCTCCACGCTCTACACAAACGCGCCCGCGCCTGAAATCGGTGAGGACGCGCTGATCGCCAGCGTCCAGAGCCACGCCGCCATCATGGAGACCTACGACACCTTCACGCAGATCATGGACCTGATGATCGTGCTGCTGGTGGTCGCGGCGGTGATCCTGGGCGTCGTGGTACTGTACAACCTGGGCCTGATGAGCTACATCGAGCGCAGCCGGGAACTGGCGACGCTGAAGGTGCTGGGCTTCAGGGACCGCCAGATCGGACGGCTCCTGATCAGCCAGAACCTGTGGCTCACGGTGCTGGGCGTGGCGCTGGGCGTCCCGCTGGGCCTGTTTACGCTGAACCTGCTGATCCAAAAGCTGGCCGGCGAGTACGAGCTGAAGATGGTCGTCGGGCCCGTGACCTATGTCGCCAGCATCGCGCTGACCTTCGGCGTGTCGCTGTTCGTGGGCATGATCGTGGCCCGCAAGAACCGGAAGATCGACATGGTCGAAGCGCTCAAGGGCGTGGATTGAATCCACGCCCTTTCCTTTTTTGTCTTATTCATGATTGGGAAAACGGAACGTTTTCCGGGTCGGCGGGTTCCGCAGGAACGCGTCGACAATCATTCCATGCGTTCCGTGAGCCGCGCCTTGAGCGCTTCGTAGCGCAGGCGCTTTTCCTCCTTGGCGAAGTGGACCTCGCGCCGCTGCACGGGGCAGCTTTCGTAGTCGAGCTTTTTGTCGCCAAACTGCTCGCTGGTCAGGTCGAACGCGCAGCCGTCCACGACGTTGAAGCAGTGGTAGTTGCCGTCGCCCAGCGCCACGCCGCGCACCTCGCCGCCGAAGATATCCTGCATCAGGAAGGCCGTGATCGAGCACTGGCCGTGCGTGGGATTCTCCGCGCTCCAGTCGCCGCGCATCCGGGGCGCACAGGTGTCCGCAGACCAGATCGCGGACATCGGCTTCATGGCCGTAGAACCGGTATGCCTTCATGCGATCCTCCGTTTTATCTCGTCAGGTTTTGCACCCACTTGTACTTCCTGAACCGCAGCATCACCCACGGGATCTTCCCCACCTCGTCCAGGCACGTGCAGGCGTAGACCACCAGCACGGGCCAGTGGAACACGAACGCTCCCAGCAGCGCCAGCGGGATCGCGATGCCCCACATGCACACGGCGAGGCTGTACATGTCGAAGATCGTGTCGCCGCCGCCGTCCATCACGCCGTTGATCGTGACGGTGTTCACGCAGCGGCCGATCATGTAGATCGCCATGATCACCATCATGCCGCGCAGATACGCGCGCGCGGCGTCGGAGAGGATCACCATGCGCACCACCAGCGGCGTCAGCGCCAGCACGATGCCGGTAGAGACGAAGCCGATGACGTAGGAGATGTTCCTCAATTTGATGCCGTAGGCCTTGCCGCGCTCGAGGTTGCCCGCACCCAGCTCGTTGCCAACCATGATGCCCGCAGCGCTGCCCACGCCGTTGCACATGCAGCAGATCAAATCGCGCACCACCGCCGCCACGGAGTTCGCCGCCGCGGCGTCGCTGCCCATGTGGCCGATGATGGCCGTGTAGGACGTGAAGCCCACGCCCCAGAACAGCCCGCCGCCCAGCAGCGGCAGGCATTGCTTGCGGAAGTCCTGCGTGAGTTGCCGCTTCTGTTCAAGAAAGCGCCGCCACGCCGGGCGCACGTAGCCGGGCCGCGCGCTGATGATGAGGCAGAGCGCGAGCTCCGCCACGCGGGAGATCGTCGTCGCCAGCGCCGCGCCCCGCGCCTGCATCCGCGGCATGCCCAGCAGGCCGAAGATGAACACGGCGTTCAGCGCGATGTTCGTCACCACCGCGCCGGAGGAGATCCACGCGCTGGGCGGCACGTGGTCCGTCACCTTCATCGTGGTCAGGTAGCACTGGGAGACGCCCGAGAGCAGGTAGGGCCATCCGGCGATGCGCAGATAGTCGCTGCCGATGGCGATCAGCGGCGCGTCGTGGGTGAATATGCGCATCAACAGGCCCGGGATCAGCTCGCAGGCCGCGAAGAACGCCAGCGATATCCCCCCGACCCAGCGCAGCATCAGGTTGAACAGGTCCTCCAGCGTGCGCCGGTCGGACTTGCCCCAGTATTGCGCGCCGAGGATGGCCCCCGCGCCGGTGACGGCCATCACGAACATGTTTTGCACGAACTGGACCTGCGTCGCCAGTGACACCGCCGTCATCTCGTCCTGGGCGATCCTGCCCAGCATCAGCGCGTCGCCCGCGGCCACCACCGCCAGCATCAGGCTCTGGAAGGCGATGGGCAGCGCAAGCTTGCCCAGGCGCCCGTAGAAGACCCTGTTGTCAATGGTTATGTTCATTTATGCTTTGTGCTCCCGCCCGCGCCATTGGAGTGTGCTTTAAATGCGCTTGAGGCATTTGAAACACACTCTGATTCGGCGCAATAATAGGATCAGACGTCAAACGCCTCTTTCTGCTCGAAGATGCCGCGAATCTCCGCGTGGCCGTCCTCCAGCGTGAACAGGCCCATCTCCCAGCCGTTCTTGTCGTAGAGGTCCATGATCTGGGGCATCGCCTGCCGCACCTTGTCCAGAAGCGCCGCGTCATGGACGACCTTCGCCCGGCCGTCGTAGCGCAAAAACTCGTCGCCGCACAGCGCGAGCACCTCCACGCGGGGGTTGGCCGTCAGCTGCTTAAACACGTTCTTGAACGTGCCGCAGCCGAAGTACAGCACGTCGTCCACCAGCATTTGGAAGCCGAACGGGCGGCCCTTGGGCTGGTCGCCGTCGGTGGTCAGGAAGTAAAAGACCTGCGCCTTGTTCAAAAACTCATGCACCTTTGCCGCGTTGCTCATCTGAATGTTCCTCCTCAGTCGTTCGTTTCCGTCTCCTTCTCCAGCCATTGTTCCGGCCCTTTATACATGGATTCTGCAAAAGCCGCCGGAACACGGATCAGGAAAAGCTGTTTATTGTGGATGGCATGACCAAAGATGTTATAAGAAGCATAGC
>CACYET010000293.1 GCA_902773515.1 uncultured Eubacteriales bacterium
GGTGTGCCGCTGGGGCGGCGAGGAGTTCTGCTTCTTCATGCCCGGCCTGAACCTGGACGAGGCCGGCGCGGTGATGCACGACGTGTGCACCGCCGTGAAGCTGATGCCGCTCTCGTTCGAGGGCAACGACTTCACCATCACCATCACCATCGGCGTCGCGGAAAACGACTTCCACTCCCCGATGGAGCGCATCCTGGAGGAGGCCGACCGCAAGCTCTACATGGGCAAGAACAGCGGAAGGGACCAGGTGGTGATCTGAGAACGCCTCAGTGTCAGGCGATATAAGATCCTTCGCTTCGCTCAGGATGACACCGACGGGAATCCGTCCAACCTGTCATCCTGAGCGAAGCGAAGGATCTTTTCGTGTCAGTTGGCCGATCATAGCAGGAGGTCAGATTGCCACGTCGCTTCGCTCCGAACGCTTCGCTAGGCCTGCGGCAACGCAATGACGTTGTTCGGCTGTGCTCCGTTGTACGTCATTGCGAGGAGACTTGCAAGGTCGACATGGCAATCTGGTTTCCTCGCAATCATAGGACCCCATTTTATCCCCCATACGAAGATTCCCCGCGCTTGAATCAGTGGCGCGGGGAATCGCGTTTGTGCGCGCGGCAGCAATTGCCTGAGGGCGCAGCCCTCCCGCGCTTGAATCAGTGGCGCGGGGAATCGTGTTTGTGTGCGCGGCAGCAATTGGGCTTAAGCGCACTGCGCTTAATACGCTTCGTGGATCTCGATGTTCGCGTAGCGCTTGAGGCCGGTACCGGCGGGGATCTGCTTGCCGATGATGACGTTCTCCTTCAGGCCGAGCAGCGGGTCGGTCTTGCCCTTGATGGCGGCCTCGGTCAGCACGCGCGTGGTCTCCTGGAAGGACGCGGCGGACAGGAAGCTCTCCGTGGCCAGCGCGGCCTTGGTGATGCCCAGCAGCGTGCGCTTGGCCGTGGCGGGACGCCCGCCGGCCTCCAGCGTCTTGCGGTTGGCCTGGTCGAAGCGGAAGATGTCCACCAGCGCGCCGGGCAGCAGGTCGGTGTCGTTGGCCTCCTCCACCTTGACCTTGCGCAGCATCTGGCGCACGATGACCTCGATGTGCTTGTCCACGATCTCGACGCCCTGGCGGCGATAGACGGACTGGACTTCCTTCACCAGGTAGTCCTGCACCGCCTTGACGCCCAGGATGCGCAGCAGGTCGTGCGGGTTGATGGAGCCCTCGATCAGCTCGTCGCCGGCGTTGACGGTGTCGCCGTCCTCCACCTTCAGCTTGGAGCCGTAGTTGATCGGATACTCCTTGGTCTCGGCGTCGCTCTCGCTGGACTGGATGATCAGCTTGCGGCGCTTCTTGGCGTCGGTGGTGATGTGCACCGTGCCGCCGATGTCCGCCAGCGTAGCTTCGCGCTTGGGCTTGCGGGCCTCGAACAGCTCCTCGACGCGGGGAAGACCCTGGGTGATGTCCTCGCCGGTGGCGACGCCGCCGGTGTGGAACGTGCGCATGGTCAGCTGCGTGCCGGGCTCGCCGATGGACTGGGCCGCGATGATGCCCACGCTCTCGCCGACGTCCACCAGCTTGCCGTTGGTCATGTTCGCACCGTAGCACTTCGCGCACACGCCCACGTTGCTCTGGCAGGTCAGCACGCTGCGGATGGTGACCTCCTCGATCCCGGCGTCCACGATCCTGCGGGCCAGGTCGTAGGTGATCAGCTCGTCGGTGGCCACAATGACCTCGCCCGTCGCGGGATCGGTCACGTCCTCCGCCGCCACGCGGCCGCGGATGCGGTCCTCGAGCTCCTCAATGATGTCGCCGGGCTGGCCGATGGCGCGCACCTTCAGGCCGCGCACGCGCTCGCCGCGCGCGGCGAAGCAGTCCACCTCGCGGACGATGTTCTCCTGCGAGACATCGACCAGGCGGCGGGTCATGTAGCCGGAGTCGGCCGTCTTCATGGCCGTGTCAGCCAGCGACTTGCGGGAGCCGTGGGAGGACAGGAAGAACTCCAGCACGCTCAGGCCCTCGCGGAAGTTCGCCTTGATGGGCAGCTCGATGATCTTGCCCGTCGGCGAAGCCATCAGGCCGCGCATGCCGGCCAGCTGGCGGATCTGGTTGGTGGAGCCGCGGGCGCCGGAATCCGCCATCATGTTGATGGGGTTGAACTTCTCCATCTTCTCCAGCACCTGCTTGGTGACGTCGTTGGTCGCCTGCTCCCAGATGCGGATGACGGAGGTGTAGCGCTCGTTCTCGGACATACGGCCGCGCTTGAACTGGCGCTCGATCTGGTTCACCTGCGCCTCGGCGTCGGCCAGGATCTGCTTCTTCTCCTCGGGCACGGTGATGTCCGCCACGGAGACGGTCAGGGCCGCGCGGGTGGAATAGCTGTAGCCCAGCGCCTTGATGTCGTCCAGCATGTTGGCGGTGGTGGTCACGCCGTG
>CACYET010000294.1:0-968 GCA_902773515.1 uncultured Eubacteriales bacterium
CCTGACCAGCGCCTTGTACCCCAGCTCCGCCGCGGCCTTCAAGACGTTCCCGCGCGTCTCCTCCGTGATCTTGTAGGTCTGGTTGTTGTTCAATACGCGCGAAACAGTTGCGGGAGAAACGTGCGCAAGCCGCGCAACATCCCGAATGCTGGCCACCTGAATCACTCCTTTCGCTCCCGAGCGCTCCCACCTATATCATACCGTCAAATGCGTCGCCCTGTCAAGCGCTCGACAGACATCTGCGGGATTTGTCCCGCAAATCCGTTCGGGGGCGGCGCGCCGCGATCCTGTTTAGTAAACTGCCCGGGCACGGCCCAGGGCAGGCGACTGGAGGTCCCTATGAAGATACTGATCATACGACACGGCGAGCCGGAGCTGCACGCGGATCGCCTCACGGAAAAGGGCAGGCGGGAGGCCGAGCTGCTCTCCGAACGGCTGTCCGGGATGAAGATCGACGCCTTCTTCACCTCTCCCTTGACCCGCGCCCGTGAAACGGCCCAGGCGACGCTGGCGCGCATGGACCGCGAAGCGGAGACGCTGGATTGGCTGCATGAGTTTCGGGGCACGGTGATCGACCCCAAGACCGGGCATACCGAATGCGCGTGGGACTTCATGCCCCAATACTGGACGCGCTGCCCCGAAATGGGCGACTTCGACGCCTGGACGCAAAACCCGCTCATCGCCACGGGCAACTCGGCGGAAGTCTACAGCGAAACGGCAAGGGGCCTGGACGCGCTGCTCGCGCGCTACGGCTATCGGAGAAACGGCGCACTGTACGCGACCGAGCGCAATTCCGACGCGACGATCGCGCTGTTCTGCCACTTCGCCATCTCCATGAACATCCTCTCCTGCCTGCTGAGGATCCCCTTCCCCCTGCTCCTCCACGGCTTCATCACGCCGCCCGCCTCCATCACGACGCTCGTCACCGAGGAGCGCCTCCCCGGCGAGGTCTGGTTCCGGTGCACCGC
>CACYET010000294.1:996-3401 GCA_902773515.1 uncultured Eubacteriales bacterium
GAGATACCTCTCATCTGTACGCGTCCGGCGAGCCCGTCTCCCGCGCGGGGCGCTACCGGGAAATCTACGGGTCCAAGGAAGAATAACACATCGAAAGCCCGCACATTTTGGATCAGATCGACGGCCCGGGGCCGGGTTTTTCAATTGCGTCTGGGTCCCGTTTGTGTTATACTGTTGTTGTGACGACGAAGCGGGCAGACCGCTGCTCCGCCTGACCCAAAACCCCCATTTTTCGATGCAAAGGAGACGACGTTATGGCTGAAATCATGATCATGGGCGAGCTTCTTGTGGAGATCATGCGCGCAAAGGAGGACGTACAGCTCTTCGAGACCGGGGAATACTTCCGCGGGCCCTTCCCCAGCGGCGCGCCGGGCATCTTCGCCAGCGCCGCCGCGCGGCTGGGCCACAGCACGGGCATCATCTCCGGCGTGGGCAACGACGACTTTGGCAAGAACATACTGGACCGACTGAACGCCGTGGGCGTGGACACCCGCCGGGTGCTGGTCAGCGACGCGGCCTCCACCGGCGCGGCCTTCGTCACCTACTTCTCCGACGGCGAGCGCAAGTTCATCTTCCACATCGACAACACCCCCGCCGTGATGGCGAAGGCCCCGGACACGATGGACGGCCTGGAGGACTGCAAATTCTTCCACATCATGGGCTGCTCGCTGATGGCCTCCATCCCCTTCGGGCAGGAGATTTTAAAGACGATGCACCTGCTTCGCAAGAACGGCGCGAAGGTCTCCTTCGACCCGAACGTGCGGCTGGAAATGCTGCGCGATCCGAAGGCGATGGACGTGGTGCGCGAGGTGTACGAGAACTGCAGCATCTTCATGCCCGGCCGGTCTGAGATCCGGATGATCACCGGCGAGGAGGACCTCGACAAGGCCATCCGCAAGGCGTTTGACGACAACCCGAAGCTGGAGCTGATCGTTCTGAAGGCCGGCAGCGAGGGCTCGAAGCTCTACACCCGCGAGGGCCTGGCGGAGACGATGGGCGTCTACAAGGTCACCCAGCTGGACGCCACCGGCGCGGGCGACAGCTACGACGCGGCCTTCATCTGCGGCCTGGCCGAGGGCAAGAGCCTGAAGGACGCGGCCCGGATGGGCGCGGCGGCGGGCGCGCTGAACGCGGCGGCCTTCGGCCCGATGGAGGGCGACATCTCCCGCGAGACCGTTCAGAGGATGATCGCGGAAAACGACCTGTGAATGGGAGGAATGGACGTGAAGCATCCCCTTCAGGAAATGATCGAGCGGAGGCGGGCCGGTGAGAAGTGCGGCATCCCCTCCTACTGCACTGCCAACGAGCTGGCGCTGGAGGCCGCGCTGCTGCGCGCGAAGGCGCTGGACCGGCCCGTGCTGATCGAGGCGACCGCCAACCAGGTCAACCAGTTCGGCGGCTACACCGGCATGCGCCCGGCGGACTTCTACAGGCTCGTGCTGGACATGGCGAAGCGCGTCGGCGTGCCGGAGGATCGCCTGATCCTCGCGGGCGACCACCTGGGCCCGCTGACGTGGGTGAACGAGCCGGAAGCCGACGCGATGGACAAGGCCGAGACGCTGGTGCGCGAGTTCGTGCTCGCGGGCTTCACGAAGATCCACCTGGACACCAGCATGAAGGTGGCGGACGACCCGGCGGGGCTGCTGGCAACCGAGGTCGTCGCGCGGCGCGGCATCCGGCTGTACAGGGCCTGCATGGAGGCCTGGGCGCAGCTGAAGCTCCAAAAGCCCGACGCCGTGCGCCCGGTGTTCATCATCGGTTCGGAGGTGCCCATCCCCGGCGGCGCGCAGGAGGCAGAGGATGCGCTGTCCGTCACGAAGCCCGAGGCCTTCCGCGACACCGTGGACACCTACACCTTTGCGCCGCCTTCCTATGCCTCGACCGTCCGGGCCCTTGTCGTGGCCGGCGGCGGCCCCGGCGGCTACCAGGCCGGCGGCGGCGGCGGCGCTGGTGGCTACATCTACGATGCTGCGCTTGTGGTCTCTTCGGCCAGTGCTTACACGGTCAATGTCGGCGCGGGTGGCGTAGCAGCAACGAGCCATGATGCCTATGGTTCAAATGGTGGCGACTCATCCATCGTCGGCGGTAGCGTGAATGTCGTTGCTGTCGGTGGCGGCGCGGGCGGGAACGGCAATACGTTGCGCACTGGCGTTGCCGGCGGATCGGGCGGTGGTTCCTCGCTGAATTCAGCAGCGGCCGGTACGGGGAATTCCGGACAGGGGAATGCCGGAGGCGTGGGCAACGATCAAACATCGAATTTGGGCAACCGACTTGCCGGCGGTGGCGGCGGTGCGGGTGCGCTGGGTGGCGATGCTACGCTTACTGGTGCAACGGTTAATCCAGGTGGCGGCGGTAAGGGTGCCGAATGCGATATAACTGGTGTCTCGACTTGGTATGCTGGCGGC
>CACYET010000295.1 GCA_902773515.1 uncultured Eubacteriales bacterium
GCTTCCGCTGCGACATGGTGGAGATGGTTCCGCCTCAGTTCATGAAGTGGCTCATAGGGAAAATCAAGCAGGAATTTCGCGCGCCCGCGCCCATCCTTGACGAAAGGCACAAACAGGCGTATACTGTACGTAATGACTAAAATGGATGATTATGCCGCGCTGGGAGGTGGGCGTTCGATGAAGCTGGGCATCTACACCGATTTTGTCAACCTGCCCGACGTGGCCGGATTGGGCTACGACTACGTGGAGATCCCGCTGCGGGAGCTGGCGGCGCTGCCGGAGAGCGACTTTAACGCCTTCGTGGACTACGTTGAGGGGCTGGGCATCCGCGTGGGCGCGTGCTCGGACATGCTGCCGGACGACCTGCCCGTCACCGGGCCGAACGTGAACGCCACGGCGCTGCACGGCTACCTGAAGCACGCCTTCGGCCGGGCGCAGCGACTGGGCGCGAAGGTGATCGCGCTGGACGGCGCGAAGTCCCGCGCGGTGCCGGACGACGGCGACTTCCCCTTCGCCTGGCGACAGCTGGGCAACTTCCTGCGGCTGGTGCAGGGACACGCGCACGAGTGCGGGCTGACCGTGGCGCTGGAGCCGCTGCGCAAGTCGGACTGCAATTTGCTGAACCTCGTGTCCGAGGCCACGCTGATCGCGGGGCTGTTGCAGCTTTCCAACATCGCGGTGGCGGCGCACTGGGGCCACATGGCGCTGGCCTCCGAACCGCTGTCGTCGCTGCGCCGCGCCGCGCCGCTGCTTCGGCACGTGTACGCCCAGAACGCGCTGACCCGCGCTCTCCCCCGCCCCGGCGACGGCGAGGACTACGCCCGGCTTCTGGAGACCCTCGCAGACATCGGCTACGAAGGCGGACTGACGCTGTCGGGGACGATTGCGGAGACGTTTGCAGAGGACGCCGCCGAGGCGCTGGAATATATCAGAGAGTTGAGAGTTTAGAGTTAAGAGTTTAGATAATGGCCTGTCCCACCATTCGCTAAACTCTGAACTCTCAACTCTAAACTCTCGAATCCGTATACAGATACGCTTATGCAGTTTATCACAGGGAGGTACTTTCCTTGAACATCATCATCGTCGGCAATGGCAAGGTGGGCTACACGCTGGCCCAATGTCTGAGCAAGGATGGGCACGACATCACGGTGCTGGACCGCAGCCAGCAGGCGCTGAACCGCGCCAACGAGACGCTGGACGTGATGGGCGTGCGCGGCAACGGCGCGAATGTGAAGACGCTGATGGAGGCCGGGGTGGAGACGGCGGACGTCATCATCGCCGTCACGGGCAACGACGAGCTGAATATGGTGTGCTGCCTGGCCGCCAAGCAGCTGGGCGCGAAGTACTCCATCGCGCGCATCCGCGATCCGGAGTACACCGAAAGCCTGACGCTCCTGCAGAAGAAGCTGGACATCGACCAGGTGATCAACCCGGAGCGCACCACCGCGCAGGAGATCTCGCGCCTGTTGCGCTTCCCGTTCGCCATCAACATCGAATCCTTTGCCCACGGCCGCGTGGAGATGGTGGAATTTCGCACGGAGGAGCGGGACGCGATCCTGAACACGCCGCTCTCCCGCCTGCACAGCCGCTATCCGCGCATCCAGTTCACCGCCGTGCAGCGCAACGGCGACGCCTTCATCCCCGACGGCGCGAGCGTGCTGATCCCGGGCGACCGCGTGTACGCCACCGGCGACCGCGAGTCCGTCACCCAGTTCTTCAAGCACCTGGGCAAGGACACCCAGCGCCTGAAGTCCGCGCTGCTGATCGGCGGCGGCCACATCAGCTACTACCTGGCGAAGATCATCGCCGGCATGGGCGTCTACCTGCGGCTGATCGAGATCGACGAGAAGAAGTGCCTGCGCCTGGCGGACCAGCTGGACGGCGTGATGGTCATCCACGCCGACGGCACCGACCAGGAGGTGCTGGAGTCAGAGAACATCGGCGACTGCGGCGCGCTGATCTGCCTGACCAACCGCGACGAGGAAAACCTGATCACCGGCATGTACGGCTCGCGCCACGGCGTGAAGAAGGTCATCGTCAAGGTGAACCGCCTGAACGCCATGGACGTGATGGAGGACCTGGGCATCGACTGCGCCGTCAGCCCGAAGCTGACCACCGCCAACGCCATCCTGCGCTCGGTGCGCGCGCTGAACAACAGCCGCAACTCCGTGGTGGAGAAGGTATACGGCATGCTGGGCGGCCAGGTGGAGGCCTACGAGTTTACGGCCCTGGAGGGCGCGCCCTACCTGAACATCCCGCTGAACCAGCTGAACATCCGCAAGGGCATCCTCGTGTCCGTGCTGGTGCGCGAGCGCAAGTGCATCATACCGTTCGGCAGCGACCGCATCGAAGCCGGCGACACCGTGATCCTCACCGCGAAGGCCGGC
>CACYET010000296.1 GCA_902773515.1 uncultured Eubacteriales bacterium
GGCTGGCGCTGAACGGGCGCAGACTGTTCCTGCGGGGCGAGGCCAACTGCGCCGTGTTCCCGGAGACGGGCCATCCGCCGATGACCGCAGCGGAGTGGACGGATATACTGCAAATCTATAGATCCTACGGCGTCAACGTGATGCGCTTCCACTCCTGGTGTCCGCCGGAGGCCGCCTTTGCCGCCGCGGACGCGCTGGGCATGCTGATGCAGCCGGAGCTGTCCCACTGGAACCCGAAGGACGCCTTCGAGAGCGACGAGAGCTACGGCTACTACCGGACGGAGCTGCAGCGCCGGTTCATCGCCTCGCTGTACCCGCGGCTGGGCGCGCTGCCCGTGCGCGCGGTGGAGGAGAGCGAGGTATCCTGATGCATAATACTAAAAAACCATGCCGGCGCTGCCGACATGGTTTTTTTGTTGTCGTAAGGGGGTTGCGCCTTACAGGCTCTCCAGCAGCTTCACGGCCGCGTCGGAGTAGGCGTTCAGCAGGGCGGCGGTCTTCTCGGCGCTGTCGGAGACCGCGTTCACGTACAGCTTGATCTTCGGCTCCGTGCCGGAGGGGCGCACGCAGATCCAGGCCTTGTTTTCCAGCTCGAAGTACAGCACGTTGCTCTTGGGCAGCGTGAGGACCTCGGTCGTTCCGTCACAGGCGGTGCGCACGGAGGTCTGGTAGTCGCGCACGGCGACCACCTTCTCGCCGGCGAAGTCGGCGGGCGGGTTCTCGCGCAGGGCGGCCATCGTGTGCTTCATCTTCTCCAGGCCGTCCTTGCCGGGCAGCACGAAGGAGGTCACCTTGTCGCCGTAGTAGCCGTACTTCTCGTACAGCATGTCGATGGCGTCCGCGAGGGTCTTGTCGTACATCTTCTTGTACCAGCTCGCGGCCTCGGCGATCAGCATGCAGGCGTTCACGCCGTCCTTGTCGCGCACGTCGGTGCCGGACAGGTAGCCGAAGCTCTCCTCGAAGCCGAACATGAAGGTGTTGCAGCCGGTGGTCTCGAAGATGTGGATCTGCTCGGCGATGTACTTGAAGCCAGTCAGCACCTTGATGAGCTTGACGTTGTAGTCCTCGGCGATGGCGCGGGCCATCTCGGTGGACACGATCGTGGTCACCGCGGCGGCGTTCGCGGGCAGCTCGCCGCGCTCCTTCTTCTGGGAGAGGATGTAGTGCAGCAGGATGCAGCCGATCTGGTTGCCGTTGAGCAGCCTGAGGCCCTTGTCGGTCATGCAGGCGATGCCCACGCGGTCGCAGTCGGGATCGGTGCCCACGCACAGGTCCGCGCCGAGCTCCTTCTGCATCTCGAGCGCCAGCGTGAAGGCGGCGGGGTCCTCGGGGTTGGGGACCTTCACGGTCGGGAACTCGCCGTCCGGTAGCTCCTGCGCCTTGACGACGTACACGTTCTTCATGCCGATCTCGTCAAAGATGCGACGCACCGGGATGTTGCCGGAGCCGTGCAGCGGGGTGTAGACGATCTTCAGCGTCTGGCCCATCTCGCGCGCCAGCTCGGGATTCACGGCCAGCTTCTTGATGGCGGCGATGTAGGCGTCGTCCACGTCCTTGCCGATGTAGTTGAGCAGGCCCTTTTCGACGGCCTCCTTCTCGTCCATCGGCAGCGATTCGGCGTAGGTGGTGTCGGGCAGGCGGTCCGTGATGCCCTTGACGGACTCCGGCGGCATCTGCGCGCCGTCGGTCCAGTAGACCTTGTAGCCGTTGTACTGGGCGGGGTTGTGGCTGGCGGTGATGACGATGCCGGCGATGCACTTCAGATGGCGCACCGTGAACGACAGCACCGGCACGGGCCGCAGCGAGTCGTACAGGAACACCTTGACGCCCGCGGCGCACAGCACCAGCGCGGCCTCCCGGGCGAACTCGGTGCTCTTGCGGCGGGAGTCGTAGGCGATGGCCACGCCCTTCTCGGCGCCGCCCTCGTTGGCGAGGATGTACTTGGCCAGCGCGCGGGACACGCGGCGCACGTTGTACTTGTTCAGGCGGTTCGTGCCCGCGCCCAGCACGCCGCGCATGCCGGCGGTGCCGAATTCGAGCTCGCGGTAAAAGCGATCCTCGATCTCCTTGGGGTCGTCCTTGATGGAAAGCAGGTCCTGCACGGTCTCCGCGTCGTCGGCGTAGTCGCGCAGCCACTGTTCATACAGCTTCATGGGCTCCATGTGACAAACCTCCTCTTTTTAGTGAGGAATTAGGAATTAGGAATTAGGAATGGCTGTGCAAATCCCTCCGGGATTTTTCTGATTCCAAAGGGATGCCGTCATCCCCCGAAATCGTGGAAATCCGAAGGATTTCTTCAACAATTCCTCATTCCTCACGCCTCATTCCTAATTACTTCGCTTCCTTCGATGCCAGGAAGGCGTTCAGCTTTTCC
>CACYET010000297.1 GCA_902773515.1 uncultured Eubacteriales bacterium
CGGCCTCGTCGAAGTCGGCCTCGGCCTTGGAATCGCATATGTAGACCTTCGCCCCGCGCTCGATCAGCAGCTTCGCCGCCGCGATCCCGCTGCGGGCCATGCCGAACACGAGCACCTTCTTGTCCTTGTACATATCGGAGACCTCCTTTTCAAACGGAAGGTTGATGACAATGAGAAGAGTGGAGTGTGGAGAGTGGAGTGTGGAGTTCATGTGCAAATCCTTCGGATTTGTTCTTATTCAAGAAGACGATAAGCGGCTGAGTGCTTCTCATCGTCTTTGAATAATCAGAAATCCGGTGGATTTCTACCACAACTCCACACTCCACTCTCAACACTCCACACTATCACGACCTACGCCACGAATCCCAGCAACGACACCAGGCACAGCATCGCGGTGACGATGTAGTACATGGCCACGATGCGGGTCTCGGGCATGCCGCTGAGCTCGAAGTGGTGGTGCAGCGGCGCCATCTTGAAGAAGCGCTTGCCGTGGGTGGCGCGGAAGTAGGCGAACTGGATCAGGTCGGAAACGCTCGACATCACCATCGCCAGCGCGATGATCGGCAAGAGCAGCGACAGCCGCGTCACCAGCGTCATGCCCACCAGCGCGCCGCCGATGAAGAACGACCCCACGTCACCCATGAACACGCGCGCCGGATGGCTGTTGAAGCGCAGAAAGCCCAGCAGGCCGCCCACCATGGCCCCGCCCAGGATGGCCACGTTCAGCAGGTTGTCGGCCTCGGCGGGGTTCGCCGCCGCCATCGCCACGCAGATCAGCGCCATCGCCGCGAAGTCAAACAGGCCGCAGCCGCCCAGCAGGCCGTCCAGGCCGTCCAGGAGGTTGGCAGAGTTCACCGTGCCCACCAGCACGAACACCATCACCGGGATGTAGAAGATGCCCAGGTTCCACTCCACGTTGAAGAACGGCACCGTCAGGCTGGAGCCGATCTTCGGGTTGAAGTAGGCCCAGAGCGCCAGGCCGATGGACAGCACGATCTGCGGCGCGAGCTTTTGCTTGGGCGTGAGGCCCTCGGCGGCGTGGCGGCGGATCTTCAGCCAGTCGTCGATGAAGCCGATCAGCCCGAAGCCCAGCGCGCTCACCAGCGCGATGAGCAGGAAGTCCCAGCGGGCGTCGCCGTAGGAAAACGCCAGCGCCGCAATCAGCGCGGGCACGGCGAATATGATGCCGCCCATCTGCGGCGTGCCCTGCTTTTTCTTGTGGGTCTGCGGTCCCAGCTCGTAGATCTCCTTGCCGAACTTCATCTTCTTCAGCCAGGGGATCACGATCGGCCCCAGCACCATGGCCATGGCGAACGCCGCGACGACGGTCCAAATCAGTCTTTGCATTTATCTTTCGTTCCTTCCCTATTTTTGGAAATCTGATTTGCTGCGCAAATCAGATTTCCTCGAGCAGCTCCCGCACGACCACCTTCTCGTCGAAGGGATGGCGGACGCCCTTGATTTCCTGGTAGGTCTCGTGGCCCTTGCCGGCGAGGACGACCACGTCCCCCGGCTCGGCGTGGGTCAGCGCGTAGCGGATGGCCTCGCGGCGATTCTCGATCACCACGTATTCGCAGCCGGTGGGCTTGATGCCCTCCTCGATGGCGTCCAGGATCGCCATCGGGTCCTCCCCGCGCGGGTTGTCGCTGGTCAGGATGCAGTAGTCCGCGAGCTTGCCGCCGATCTGGCCCATCATGGGCCGCTTGGCCTTGTCGCGGTCGCCGCCGCAGCCGAACAGCGCGATCATCCGCCCGCGGGCGGTCTGGCGCACGGCCTTCAGCACGTTCTCCAGGCTGTCCGGCGAGTGCGCGTAGTCCAAAATCACGCGGTAGGGCGTGCCGGTGTCCAGCAGCTCGATGCGCCCGGGCACGGCGTACACGTTTTCAAGCCCCTGCCGGATGCTCTCCGGGCCGACCCCGGCGCAGATCGCGATGCCCGCGGCCATCAGGGCGTTGTAGACGTTGAAGATGCCCGCCAGGTGCAGCGAGATGGTGGTGCGGAAGCGCTTGTGCCAGGTCATCAGGAAGCTGCAGCCGCGCTCGCCGATCTCGATGTCGTTGGCGTACACGTCGCTGCTCTCGCGGATGCCAATGCGCAGCTTCGGGCAGTCGATGTCCTTCAGCGCCGCGCCCACGTGCTCGTCGTCCACGTTGTAGACCAGCGTCTGGCACACCTCGGGGTCCATCAGCCGCATCTTCGCGGCGAAGTAGGTCTCCATGTCCGGGAAGTAGTCCAGGTGGTCCTGCGAGAAATTGGAGAACGCACCGACCTTGAACTTCACGCCCGCGAGGCGGTGCATGTCCAGCGCGTGCGCCGAGACCTCCATGATCACGCTCTGCATGCCCGCGTCCACCATGCGGCGCAGCAGC
>CACYET010000298.1 GCA_902773515.1 uncultured Eubacteriales bacterium
TGCGCCGCCAGCGGGAGCGCGCGGAACAGGACATCCGCGACCGGCTGAACCAGGTCCTCATGCGCCACAAGCAGCAGCTGGCGGACAGCTACGTCACCCAGCGGGGCGGGACCTTCGTGCTGCCGGTCCAGAAGCGCTTTCAGAGCACATTCCCGGGCCGCGCGATCGACCAGTCCGCCAAGGGCAACACCGTGTTCATGGAGCCCACGGCGGTGCGCACGCTCCAGCAGACGCTGGAAGCGCTGCTGATCGACATCGACGCCGAGGAGCGGCGCGTCCTGTGGGAATTGAGCGACCGGGTGGCCTGCGAGGAAGGGCCCCTTCGGTACGCCATCCGCGCGATGACGGACCTGGACGCGATATTCGCGCGGGCGAAGCTGAGTTTGAAGATGGGCGCGCGCCCGGCGGCGCTGACCGCGGAGCGGATGATTCGACTGGTGGACGCCCGGCATCCGCTGCTGGACGCCTCGGCGTGCGTGCCGCTGAACCTGGCGCTCGCCCTGCCGGACTGCGGCATCGCCGTGACCGGGCCGAACACCGGCGGGAAGACCGTGTGCCTCAAGACCGTGGGGCTGTTGACCCTGATGGCCCAGAGCGGCCTGCACATCCCATGCGGGGAGGGGACGGTCATCGGCATGATGGACGCCGTGCTGTGCGACATCGGCGACAGCCAGAGCATCAGCCAGAACCTCTCCACGTTCTCCGGCCACATGACCAACGTGATCCGAATCCTGGGGGCGTGCAGCCGGGACAGCCTGGTGCTGCTGGACGAGCTGGGCAGCGGCACCGACCCCGCCGAGGGCTCCGGGCTGGCCGCGGCAATCCTGGAGGAGCTGCTTCGACGCGGGTGCTTCTTCATGGTGACGACCCACGACCCGCAGATCAAGCAATGGGCCGAGCGGACCGCGAGCGTGATCTCGGCGCGGATGGCCTTTGACCGCGCGTCCCTGATGCCGCTGTACCGGCTGGAGCTGGGCAAGAGCGGCGAGAGCTGCGCCATCGAGATCGCCCGCCGCCTCGGCATGGACGAGGGCCTGTTGGCGCGGGCGCGGGCCGTGGCGGACGGCAGGCCGGACGCAGCGCCCGGAAAGCCGCATCATCCCCCGATGCGCGTGCCCGCAGGCTGCCTGCAGCGCCTGCCCACAAAGACGGAGGGCCGCTTCGAGCGCTTCACAATGGGCGACAGCGTCCAGCTGCTGCCGGAAAAGAAGATCGCCTCCTTGCCGAGGCGGCGCTTCAGGCGCTGCACGTCGTAGAATGTCGTGCCCGTGTACTTCATCCCCTTCACGTTGGGGAGGTCGAAGTAGCGCACGTCGCGCGCCGGGTCCACGTTCCCGCCGTTGGCCGCGTAGATGAGGAACGGCAGATCGGTGGCGGACGAGATGAGTTTGTAGTGGTTGTACACGTCATCAGGTTTCTGTCCGTAGTACACCGGCGGCACGGAGGACACCCAGTCGCAGCCCGCCTTCGCCGCAAGGCGCGCCAGCGCCACCGCGTCGTCCGTGTTCACGCAACCCACGTGCGCGATCAGCTTCGCGCGCCCGTTTGCCGCCTTGGCCGCGCGCGCATAGACGCGCGCCCGTTCCTCAACGGACATCAGCAGGCCCTCGCCCGTGCCGCCCGTCAGGTAGAACCCGCGCACGCCGTTCGCGATGCCGAACTCCACCAGCCGCTCGACCATCTCCTCGTTGAGGCTCAGGTCCGGCTTGAACGGCGTGAAGAGCGCCGTGTACACGCCTTCCATGCCGGCGAACGCGGGATCGGAAAACGTACGCGCCCCCTTTGCCGACGACAACGCCGCCACGCCGGTGGCCGCCGCTCCAGCGACAAATCCTCTTCTGCTGATTTCCACTGCCGATCTCCTATCGGAATATGATGAGCGTGCCGTTGCAGTGGCCAAGCGTGATGGCATTTTGCTTGACCTGCAAGTTCCACGCCGAGATGTCTTCCGTGTCGCACGGTGCGCCGAACGCCAGCGACACCGTGCCGTTCGCCGTGATGGTCTTTCCGCACGCCACGACCGTCGCGGACTTGCTGTCGCGGTACTTCGCCAGGTTTTCGGGGTCGGTCACGACGATCTTCACGCCGTCGGCGAGGAACAGGTTCTGGTTCACGGTCAGGTGCTTTCCGGCAAACACGTCGTCCGCCGTGCATTCGATCCTATTCGTGACGGTGAACGTGCCGTATGAGGTCGTGCCGCAGCCGGCGAGGAACGGCACCGTGACGGGAGTGGAACTTTGGGGGAACGTGAGCATCGCGCCTTCCTTGATCGTCGCGCCGGCGCCTTCCGGCATGCCGCCCTGAGCAACGCCATTCGTGGTAGCCATGAAACCGAGGATGCCTTCCTCCACCGTCACGTCGCCTTTG
>CACYET010000299.1 GCA_902773515.1 uncultured Eubacteriales bacterium
ATTGTCATCCTGAGCGAAGCGAAGGATCTTTAACTTCTCACTGCTAACTCCTGACTCGTCCCCACGGACAAGCCTTTCGATGTCCCCGATCAACGCGGCTTCCTGCTCCGCGGCGGCGGCGCGGTCGGGGGCGGTGACGGAGGCGTAGACCTTCAGCTTCGGCTCGGTGCCGGAGGGCCGCGCCACTACGGTCGCGCCGTCGAGCACGAACTTCAGCACGTTCGACTTCGGCAGGCCGTCCAGCCCGGGCGCGTAGTCCAGCAGCCTTTCGACCTTCCTGCCGCCCAGCGAGGAAACGCCCGCGCGCAGGTCGGCCATGATGGCCTGCATCCGCGCAAACCCGGCGGAACCCTCGAACTGGTAGCTGTGCAGCGTGTTCAGGCAGTAGCCGAACTCGGCATAGAGCTCGTTCAGGCGCTGCATCAGGCCGACGCCGCGCTTTTTGTACCAGGCGAACATCTCCGCGATCATGAACGCGGCGTCCACGGCGTCCTTGTCGCGCACGTAGGCGCCGGTCAGGTAGCCGTAGCTCTCCTCAAAGCCGAAGATGTAGCGGTCGGCGCGGCCCTCGGTCTCGAGCCGGGCAATGGTCTCGCCGATGTACTTGAAGCCGGTCAGCACGTTCACGACCCCGACGACGCCGTACTTCTCGGCAATGCGATCGGCCATGTCGGAGGTGACGATGGTCTTGACCAGCACGGGCCGATCCGGCATGGTGCCCAGCGCGAGGCGGCGCTGGCAGATATAGTCCAGCAGCAGCATGCCCGTCTCGTTGCCGGAGAGCAGCCGGTAGTCGCCGCCATCCCTGACGGCGATGCCGCAGCGGTCGCAGTCCGGGTCGGTGGCCAGCAGCAGATCGGCGTCCAGCCGCCGGGCGTACGCCAGCCCCAGCCGCATGGCCTCCTCGATCTCGGGGTTCGGGAACGGGCAGGTCGGGAAGCGGCCGTCCGGCTGCTCCTGCTCCCTGACGACGGTCACGTTCTCAAAGCCGCTCTCCGTGAGCACGCGCAGCACCGGCTTCAGGCCCGTGCCGTTGAGCGGCGTATAGACGATGGCCGCGGACCGGTCCACCGCTTCGCCGCTCAGCAGCGACTGCCGCTTCACCTCCTCGATGAAGGCGGTGTACACGTCTTCGCCGATCCACGCGATATCGCCCTTGGCGAGGGCCCGGTCGAAGTCGGCGCGCTTCGGATCGTCGAACACGTCCAGCCGGTCGATGGCGGCGAGGATCTCGGCGGCGGCCTCGCTGGTGATCTGGCAGCCGTCCGGGCCGTAGACCTTGTAGCCGTTGTACTTCGCCGGGTTGTGCGAGGCCGTGACCATCACGCCCGCGGCGCAGTCCAGCGAGCGCACGGCGTAGGACAGGCAGGGCGTGGGCATCAATTGCGGGTAGATCAGCGCGCGGATGCCGTTGGCGGCGAACACGCCCGCGGCCGCGCGGGCAAATTCCTCGGAGAGGATGCGCGAATCGTAGCTGACGGCGATGCGGCGCTTCTCCTGCGGGAAGCGGGCGTTCACGTAGTCCGCCAGCCCCTGCGAGGCCCGGGCGACGGTGTGCAGGTTCATGCGGTTCGTGCCCGCGCCCAGCACGCCGCGCAGGCCGCCGGTGCCGAACGCCAATTCGCGGTAGAAGGCGTCCTCCACGGCGGCGGGGTCCATGGCCCGAAGCTCGTCCTGCAGCGAGGCGTCCGCCCGCTCCAGCCAGCGGCGATAGGTGCTTTCGATGTTCATTTCTTTCACTTCCTCAGGTACGCGAGATTCTTGCGGATGAAGTCCACGCGCTGGCGCACGCAGTCGGGGCTGCGCAGCGGGTCGACGGGCGTGTTGAACACGTAGTCCGTCAGCCGGTCCAGGTCGGTGGTGGCCACGTGCATGCGGGTGTCGCTGGAGGCGTAGTAGATGTACACCTTGCCGTCGGGCGCGGCGATCGCGCCGTTGGTGAACACCACGTTGCTCACGTCGCCCACGCGCTCGACGCCGTACGGGGCGATCAGGAAGCCGCCGGGCTCGGCAATCACGCGGGACGGGTCGTCCAGCGCCGTGGCGAAGGCGTAGATCACGTAGCGCAGGCCCGCCGCGGTGTTGCGCACGCCGTGGGCGATGTGGATCCAGCCGCGGTCGGTCTTGATGGGCGTCGCGCCCGCGCCGTTCTTGGACTCGGTGATCGTGTGGTAGCGGCGCACGGAGGTCATCTTTTCCTCGTCGATCACGGCGTGGGCGATGTCCGGGCACAGGCCGAAGCCGATGCCGCCGCCGGAGCCGGTCTCGATGAAGTCATCCATGGGCCGGGTGTAGAAGGCATACTGGCCATCGACGAACTCCGGGTGCAGGCAGACGTTGCGCTGCTGGGGCGAGCGCAGCGTGACCAGGTTGTCGAGTCGCTCCCAGGTCTTCAGGTCCTTCGTGCGCACGATGCCCGCCGCCGCCACCGCCGCGGAGAGATCGCTGACGGAGGTGTCCTTGCTCTCGGAGCAGAACACGCCGTAGATCCAGCCGTCCTCGTGGCGGGTCAGGCGCATGTCGTAGACGTTCGTCTCGCCGGGGCAGGTGTCCGGCAGTACCACCGGCTCGTCCCAGAAGCGGAAGCCGTCCACGCCCGTGTCGGACTGCGCCACGGCGAAGAAGCTCTTGCGGTCCATGCCCTCCACGCGGGCCACCAGCGTAAACTTGCCGTCCAGCAGGATCGCGCCGCTGTTCATCACGGCGTTCACGCCCAGGCGCTGCATCATGTGGGGGTTGGTTTCGGGGTTCGGGTCGTACATCCAGAAGGGCGGGATGTGCTCGCGGGTCAGCACCGGGTTCACCCAGCGCTCGTAGATGCCGTTGTAGCGCGTCTCGTCGACGGCGTTTTTGCGGGCGATCAGCGCCTCGTAGCGCGCGTTCAGGTCGTGGTAGGTCACGGTGAGCCTCCGCCGACTTCGTCGGCACCTCCCCTTGAAAGGGGAGGCAGGGCGGGCGGCGCATCGCCGCCCCTACGGGAAGGGACCGGCAGCTATCAATTCCTCATTCCTAATTTCTCATTCCTCTTCAGCATCTTTTCCAGCGCGCCGGCGATCTGCTCCGCGGCGCGGCGGTGGGCGCTCCGGCTCGGGTGCATGCGGCTGCCGACGTCGCCGGCGCAGTCATCCAGCGCGAGGTAGCGCACGTTCGCGTCCCCGGCGGCGACGCGCCTTTCCACGGCCCGGCGCAACGGGGCCGCCACGCCGTCGCCGCACATGCCGTAGGCCCAGAGGATCGGCGCGTCCGGGTTGTGGGCACGCACGTCCGCGAGCAGCCGCGCGGCGCTCTCCTCCAGCGCCGCCAGAGCCGCGTCGCGCTCAGGGCCTTCCATGCGGTCGATGGCTCCGCCGTCGTTGGTGCCGAGGTTGATCACCACGGCGTCGGCCCTGCGCTGAGCGGCGAAGTCATAATCGACGTTCGCCGCCGGGACGATGCCGCAGAGCTTGTCGTAGATATGGCCGAGGGCGTGCCCGGGGTTCGCGTCGTAGGAGAGGTACGCGCCCCAGCCGCCCAGCGCCACCACGCGCTTATCCGCGTCCAGCGCGTCGGAAACCAGCTCCGGGAACGCGAAGCGGTTGGAAATCCACAGCATGCGCCAATCCATCGCGTCCCTGGGGCCGACGGTGCCCTCCCCCACGGTCAGGCTGTCGCCGATGAACTCGATCAGCCGCGGCCTCGGCGCGGGCGCGGTCAGCGTCCCGTCGGCCCACAGCGCGTCGAACACCACCCGCGTGGCGTCGCAGTCGACGGGCTGGGTGTCGCGCACAATTTCGACCTCGTGGGGAACGCCCGCCTCCATGCCGCCCAGCAGGTCGTAGCGGTGCGTGCCGGGGCGCAGCGCGAAGCGGGTCACCGGCGCGCCGTCCACCGCCACGCAGACGAACGCCGTGTGATCGTCGTCCCAGGTCGTGGCCTCCAGCTCCAGCCGCCGCCCGTCCAGGCGCGTGCGCACGCCGGAGCCGGACCACCACAGCTCGCAGGCCTTCTCCTTCGGATCGAAGCGGCCCAGGCGCAGGCAGGCCGCGCCGCGGGGATCGTAGCGCGTCATGCCTCGTCCACCGCCTTCAGCGTGTACAGGGCGGCCCAGGCGTCGCCGGAGCCGTACACGGGGATCGGACAGCTCAGGCCGATGTTCATCAGCTCGTCGCCGCCGTACACCTCGCCGGTCTCGACGATCTTATAGCGCTTCGCGGCGTCCAGCCCGCGCAGCTTCGTCAGCGGCGGCAGCGTGTTGG
>CACYET010000300.1 GCA_902773515.1 uncultured Eubacteriales bacterium
GGCCACGGAAGCGCCTGAGGAGGAGCCCGCGCCGGAGGCGACGGAAGCGCCCGAGGAGGAACCCGCGCCGGAGGCGACGGAAGCGCCCGAGGAGGAGCCCGCGCCGGAGGCGACGGAAGCGCCCGAGGAGGAGCCCGCGCCGGAGGCCCCGAATCAGCCCGCCGTCGGCGGCATGTTCGCGATCGACTACACGTATATCGACCAGAACCCGGACATGTTCGCCGTGACCCGGAGCGAGGAAGCGGGCGCGGTGTTCATCGAAGCCAAACTCTCCGCGCAGGAGCGCGCCTTCGTCCACAAGTACGAGAGCTCCACGCGCTACAGCAGCACCAAGTTTGACACGGTCGTGCTGAACTGCGACACGCCCAACGCCTGCCCGCTGTTCCGGCTGTGGATCATCTACTGCGCGGACGACGACTACCTGGACTTCGATTCCGCGACGTTCAAAATCGCCGGAAAGTCCTACACGTTTACGAACCTGACGCCCTCGCTGTCGCAGGACGATCAGGGCTATGTGGAGCAGCGGATGATCCTGTTCGGATCGGACAACCTGCAATTCCTGACCGATCTGGAGGACCTGTTCGCCGACGCGGACGATGCCGGGAGCGCGGCCTTGGCCATGAGCGGCCAGCTGGTGCTGCACGGCAAGGAGGACCTGACGGTGGACCTCGGCGGCGGCTTCTTCCTCGATTTTGTGGTGATGAAGACCGGTTTTGTCGAGATGAACGGCACCGACTTTTTGCAGTTCGTCGACGAGACGCCGATGACGATCGAATAAAACGAGGCCAAAATCCCGCAAAAAGGAGCGTTTCACGCCTGAAACGCTCCTTTTTGCGTCGCGCTCTTTTCCGGTCTGGCCGCGGCGATCGTCACGATCACGTTCACGCAGTCCTCGCCCTCCTCCACGCGGCTGCGCACGTTCACGCCGATGCCGCGCAGCTGGCGCACGGTGTCCATCAGCGCGTTGATCACGATTCGGTTGTCGCGCAGCAGCGGGCCCAGCCGCGCGCGGGGCTTCGGCCGCGCCGCGCGCCGGGCGATCAACCCCTCCAGCTGCTTGACGCTCAGCCTGTCCTCCGCGGCACGCCGCGCCAGCTCCAGCTGCGCGCTCTCGCCCTGCAGCGCAAGCAGCGCCCGCGCGTGGCGCTCGGACAGCCCCAGCTCGCGCACGGCGGAGCGCACCGGCTCCGGCAGCTTCAGCAGCCGGAGCCGGTTTGCCAGCGCCGACGGGCTGCACGACAGGCCCAGCGCCAATTGCTCCTGCGTGATCGGCTGGCTGTCGAGGATGCGCCGACAGGCCGCCGCCACGTCCAGGTAGTGCAGGTCCTCGCGCTGCAGGTTTTCCACCAGCGCGATGAGCGCCAGGTCCCGCGCGCCGCCGGTGAGCACGATGGCGTCCGCCCACTGGCGGTTCAGCAGCTTCAGCGCCCGCAGCCGCCGCTCCCCGGCGATCAGCGTGTACTGGCCGTCGCTCTCCGCACGCACCAGCAGCGGCGACAGCAGCCCGTGCAGCCGTATGGACTCCGCCAGCTTTTCGATGGACTCCGCCGGGAATTCGCGCCGGGGCTGGTCCGGCCCGGGGCGCACGCAGCGCAGCGGCACGCGCGTAAGGCTCTTGACCGGCGGGGGCGGGGCGCACGGGGCTTTGAACAAGGCGGTGACCTCCCATGGAATGATCCATCATTATATATTCGCACCGCCCGAAAAATATCTGATGCGCGCAAAAAAAGGGAGCCCTCGCGAGCTCCTGAAATATCCCGTAAGTGCCGTCTGCCGCTGCTTTTTCACCCGCCGCTCAGGCAGGGCGGAGACCTGCGGCTGCTTGCTGCCTTCCACTGCAAAGGAGGCTTGGCATCTGCAAACCGACCCGGAATCCTTTTTATGATCTGTGGGTAAAAGCATTGACTAACGCACACCCCAGGATATGTACACCGTCGTTCAGGGCGCGCCCTGAACTGCTTATATTATAATGGCTGGGCGGGGGAAAGTCAATGCCGTTTTGCAAATTTCGTGCGTTTTGTTTAACATGCACAAAGGCGTCAGGCGAACGTGAGCAGGTCGATCTCCGGCCGGACGCCCACGCGCAGCTGGACGCGGCTCGCGCCGATGCCCTTGCTGACCAGCAGCTTCATGCCGCCCGCCTCGAGAAGCCCCGCCACGGCCAGCGGCCGCATGTCGCGGCGCATGATCTGCTCGAACCCGAACACGAAGGGCGTCATGCCCAGCAGGTTGAACTGCCCGCCGTGGGTGTGGCCCGAGAGCATCAGGTCCGGCTTCACGTCCGGCATGGAGGGGTAGTGGGACAGCAGCACGCGATAGACGCCCGGCGTCGGCGAATCGGAGTAGAGGCCCGCCGCGCGCGGCC
>CACYET010000301.1 GCA_902773515.1 uncultured Eubacteriales bacterium
GCGGATGATGGCCGACTACGACGACCGCAAGCTGTGGCTGCGCAAGGCCATCCTCAACACCGCCTCCTCCAGCCTGTTCACCTCCGACCGCACCATCGAGGAGTACAACAAGCTGATCTGGCATCTGCAGCCGCTGAAATTATAATCGCGCTTTGCGCCAATTATAATTTCGAGTGTGGAGTGTGAAGAGTGGAGTGTGGAGTTTCGGATCAAATTCTTGCAAATTTGCTTTAATTTATTCCAAGTATGCCGCGTCCGTCGCATTCATCCTTGAATAAAAAGAAATCCGCAAGGATTTCAACCAGAACTCCACACTCCACACTCCACACTCCACTCTCCACTCTTTTTTATCTCCATTCCTTTTCAGGAGTGATCCCTATGAATCTTTACCACGATTCCCGCGATCCGGTCTACCGCGCGCCGCAGGGCGCGGCGCCCTGCGGCGCGCCGCTGCGCCTGCGCGTGCGGGCGGACGGCCTGCACCGCGTGAACCTTCGGCTGTGGTGGCAGGACGCGGAGAGCCTGCTGCCGATGAAGCCCGCCCACGTGGGTTTGTATGAGTGCGAGCTGAAGCTGCCCGCCGAGCCGGGGCTCCTGTGGTACTTCTTCATTGGCGAGGACCACGACGGCCGCACCTGGTACTACGGCAACGCCGCGGACGGCCTCGGCGGCGCGGGCACGACCAGCGACACCCAGCCCGCGGCCTATCAGGTGACGGTCTACGACCCCGCCTACGCCACGCCCCGCTGGATGCGCGACGGCATGATGATGCAGATCATGGTGGACCGCTTTTACTGCGCGGGCGAGCGCGACGTGAACAACCTGCCCCCCGCCAGCTACTACCACGTTCACTGGGACGACGACCCCGCGCTGATCATCAACGACGACAAGTACGGCGACAACTGCAACAACGACTACTTTGGCGGCAACCTGCGCGGCGTGATGGAGAAGCTGGACTACATCCAGGGCCTCGGCGTCACGGCGCTGTACTTCAACCCCATCTTCAAGGCGCGCAGCAACCACAAGTACAACACCGGCAACTACATGCAGATCGACCCCGGCTTCGGCACCGAGGACGACTTCAAGGCCCTGTGCGCCGAGGCGAAGAAGCGCGGCATCCGCGTGGTGCTGGACGGCGTGTTCTCCCACACCGGCTCGGACAGCCTCTACTTCAACCGCGACGGCCACTACGGCCCCGGCGGCGCGTACAACGACCCCGAGTCCCCCTACCGCGAGTGGTACCGCTTCCGCCAGTGGCCCGACGACTACGAGTGCTGGTGGAACTTCAAGACGCTGCCCAACGTGCACGAAGAGACCGAAAGCTACCAGGACTACATCATCCGCAATGACGACAGCGTCACCGCGCACTGGATCCGCGCCGGCGCGTCCGGCTGGCGCCTGGACGTGGCGGACGAATTGCCGATGGAGTTCATCCGCCGCATCCGCGCGCGCATCCGCCGGGAGGACTCGGAGGCGGCGCTGATCGGCGAGGTGTGGGAGGACCCCACCAACAAGGTGGCCTACGGCGAGATGCGCTGCTACAGCCTGGGCGACACGCTGGACAGCTGCATGAACTACCCGCTGCGCGACGCGATACTGGATTTTTTGCGCTGCCACACCGACGCCTTCAACTTCGTCCGCCGACTGGAAAACCTGCGCGAGAACATGCCCACGCCGTTCTTCTACAGCGAGATGAACCTGCTGGGCAGCCACGACACCCCGCGCGCCATCAGCGTGCTGGCCGACATCGGCGACATGGCCCCGGACCGCGTGTACCGCCACCCGTTCATGATGAGCCCCGACGACTACGACCGCGGCCGCCGGCGCATGATCGCCGCGTGGCAGCTGATCTGCGCGCTGCCGGGCATGCCCTGCCTGTACTACGGCGACGAGGCGGGCCTCACCGGCATGGCCGACCCCTACAACCGCGCCACCTACCCCTGGGGGCGCGAGGACAAAAAGCTGGTGGAGACCTTCCGCCGCATCATGCGCGACCGCATGAACACCCCCGCCCTGCGCACGGGCGAGATGCGCCTGTCCGCCATCGGCGCGGACGTGGTGCTGGTGGAGCGGCAGATCACCGGCGGCGCGGACGTGTTCGGCCACCCCGCCGAGAACGGCTCCCGCGCGCTGGCCGTCAACCGCTGCGGCGAACAGCGGCGCATCGAATACGGCGGCAAGGTGTGGGAGCTTCCCCCCGAGTCCGCCGCGTGGCTGCGCCCCGCCGGGGAAAAGCTGGTCAAGACCAAGAGGACCCAGTGGAACGGGAAGGCATAAAGGCCAGATTGCCACGTCGCTTCGCTCCTCGCAATGACGTACAGCATACCTACAAGGCAC
>CACYET010000302.1 GCA_902773515.1 uncultured Eubacteriales bacterium
GTGAAGATCTGGATCCCCGAGGGCCTGGAGGCCGTCGAGCTGACCGATGAAGACCGCGACGCCGGTTACATCGGCTACTTCCAGAACGAAGAGGCCCAGCTGGCCGTGGTGTACGCGAACGTCGACGGCATGTCCATCGAGGACTATGCGGCCCAGCTGGCGGAGATGGACGGCATCCAGGAGATCGCGATGCTGAACATCAACGGTCTGCCCGGCGTGCGCTATCAGATGACTGAGAACGATTCCCTGAACATCGCCTTCGCCACCGAGGCCGGCTACATCCTCGAGGTCACCATGGCTCCGCTGTCTGCGGATGGCGCAGCGGTTGTGTGGGGCATCGTGGGCGCTTCCATCCAGGCCGAATAATCGATTCGCCACCCAAGCCCGCCGCCCGTCGCGGCGGGCTTTTGCATACCCATTTTCTGATTGCTTTTGTCGGTACGGCTCTTGCCCGCGTAAAAACCTTGTCTTGCGGCGCGAACTGTGCTATAATCTTTCCGTGCGCGGTAGTGGCGGAATCGGCAGACGCCTCAGACTTAAAATCTGATACCCTCTGGGTGTGCGGGTTCAAGTCCCGCCTACCGCACCAAACCAAAAGGCCCGAACCTTTTGCCGATCGGCGGGGTTCGGGCTTTGTATGATTATGGACCGATTATGGAGCGATCGATTTCAAAGGGGCCGTCTCGCTTTGAGGCGGCCCCTTGTCGCGGGTCAATCCTTGAACAGCATCGGGAGGAAGTCGTGGATGCAGCGGCGCCACACGCTCCAGTCGTGGCTGCCGGGGTAGGTCTTGCGCAGCATCTCAACCGGCTTGTCCTTCAAAAGCTCGTCCTCCTCCAGGAAGCGATCGAAGAACTGGTCCTCGGTGCCCATCGCGCGGAAGAACACCTTGAAGCTCTCGCGGAATTTTGCGCCGTCGTCCAGCAGCGCCAGGTGCGCCTGGGACACGTTGGGCCACGGGGAGCGCAGGAACCCGCTGAACAGGCCCACCCAGCCGAACAGGTCGGGGTGGGTGAGGGTCACGAGGCTCGTCTGGAAGCTGCCCATGCTCAGCCCGGCCATCGCGCGGTGCCACTTGTCGGTCAGCACCGGGTAGCGCGCCTCGATGAACGGGATCAGGTCCTCCAGCAGGATGCGCGGGAACAGCTCCGCCGCGTGCACCAGCGACGCGCCGTCGTCGTCCTGGCGCTGGGCCATGCCGTTGCCCATCACGATCAGCATTTCGGCCATGCGGCCCTCGGCGATCAGCCGGTCCGCGATGCGGGCGAGGTGGCCCTGGTACACCCAGCCGATCTCGTTCTCGCCGTAGCCGTGCTGCAGGTACAGCACGGGGTATTTTTTCTTCGGATCATAGGCCGGCGGGGCGTACACGAGGCAGATCTCCAGCTTGCCGGACACGGACGAGGGATAGAGGTGACGCGTCACCGAGCCGTGCGCGACGCCTTCCAGCGCGTCCCAATCCTCCTCGCCGGGCACGGGGATGTCCACGTAGTTCATCGGGCGGCACGCGCCGTAGCCGATGGGCAGGTAGGGGCAGAGCACGTCCGCGCCGTCGATCATCACGAAGATGTACTTGAAACCGCGCCCCAGGTCCACGACGCCCTCCCACATGTCAGCGTCGACGCGCTCCAGCGGCGCGTGGAAGCCGAAGAACATGTCGATGGAGACCGCCTTGGCGTTCGGAGCCTTGATGCGGAACTTCACCCGACCGTCGTCCAATACCTCCCAGCCCTGGTCGCCGTCGCGCGAGGGCTCGCCGAAATAGGGGTCGAAGGAGATGGCGGTATCCAGTGGCCGTTGGTTGTTCATCCCATAGTCCTCCTTAATAGGTGATCCAGCTGCATCCATTTTAGCAGAATTTGGCATGCTTTGACAACATGAAACGCGGGATTCGCAAGAGGTGATAAGGATTGAGTGGGAAATGGGGATTTTAAATGCGCAGGATTCTGAACAGCCCTTGCGAAGGTCCGTCGATAGAGCGCTTCGATATTACCGTTTCATGCTTGACCGATTCGACGCTCGCGGGGTATAATCATTGCAGCTACAAAAGCGGGAGGGATGGCCATGGACGCGGCGCGCGCGGCTCTGGTGATGGAGGAATTGGGGAAGCTGTACCCCGACGCGAAGCCGGAGCTGCATTTTCGCAATCCCTATGAGACGTTGATCGCCACGATCCTGTCCGCCCAGTGCACGGATCGGCGCGTGAACCAGGTGACCCAGAAGCTGTTTCCGCTGTATCCGG
>CACYET010000303.1 GCA_902773515.1 uncultured Eubacteriales bacterium
GTTGAGAGTTAAGAGTTTAGAGTTCAGATAAGAGTGTTCCTTCACTATTCGCTAAACTCTCAACTCTAAACTCTAAACTCTCTTTCCATACAATATCATTTGGAGGTACACTTTGTTACGTCGTTTCGCCCCAGCCTTGCTGGTTTTAACAACCTTCATCCTCGACACCACCGTGCTGCCCATCGTCTACGGCGGCGTTTACGCCGTGCCGCTGACGGTGGTGGCCGTGCTGCTGATCGGGATGCTGATGGGGCGCATGCGCGGGCTGCTGTACGGCACCATCGGGGGCCTGCTGATCGACATCACCTCCGGCACGCTGGGGCTGATGACGTTCTTCTTCATGGCCGTCGGCTTCATGATCGGCCTGATCCTCTACAACCCCGGCGAACACCTGCGCACCGGCCGTCGCCTGGCGCGCCGCAAGCGCTTCCAGCGCGCGATCTGGGTGTTCGTGCTCTACGCGATGGGCGAGGCCGTGCTGCTGGTGATCCAGTACTTCAACACCGCCGAGCTGCACTGGATGTACTTTCTGAACATCGTCCTGCGGGCGCTGATCGTCACCGCGCTGACGCTGCTGCTGCGCCCGCTGGCCTACCACGTCCTGCTGGGCAGCGAGCGCACGCGCGTGACCGCCCGCGACAGGGAGGTGAAATCCTTTTGAAGCCGGAACTCAAGCGCATGTTTGTGCGCCGCATGCTGATTCTTTCGGGCATACTTCTGTTCGTGTTCGCCGCGTTCTTCGTGCGGCTCAACTGGATGATCCGCTCCCGCGGCGAGACCTACTCCGAGCGCGCTGAGACGCGCTCGGCCAAGACCATCACGCTCTACGGCATGCGCGGCACCATCTACGACACCAACATGGTGCCCCTCGCCTACGACCGCCGCAGCTTCAACGTCACCTTCTACCGCGACCCGCTGAAGAACAGCGACGCCGACCGCCTGGCCTACACGCAGACGCTGGTGGACGTGATCAAGCTGGTAGAATCCAACGGCAAGAGCACCGTGAACGACTTTTGGCTGAAGAAGGGCGAGGACGGCGTCTGGCGCTTCGACAGCGGCTCGGACAGCGCCGCCGTGGAGCAGACCCGCGAGCGCCAGTGGCGCAGCAACTTCTACGTCAGCAAGGTGCCCGAGGAGGACCTGTACCGCACGCTGGTGCAGAAGTATCGCGTGCTGGACGTGCTGGGCCGCGACGCCGACGAGAGCATGATCGTGAAGGTGCTGTCACTGTGGCAGGAGAGCCGCATGAACGCCTTTAAGCCCACGCCCGTGACCATCGCCTACGACGTGGGCTACGAGACCGTTTCCGAGATCGAGGTGCGCGCGCTGGATCTGCTGGGCGTGGACGTGGAGGAGAGCTCCTCGCGCGTCTATCCCCAGGGCGAGACGGCCTGCCACATCGTGGGCTACACCAGCAAGATCTCCGCCTCGCAGCTGGAGAGCTACCAGAACCAGGGCTACCCGAACGACGCCTACATCGGCTCCGACGGCGTGGAGCGCAGCCTGGAGGACCAGCTGTCGCCCTACATCCAGTACCGCCAGGGCTCCCGCGCCGTGGAGGTGGACACCCGCGGCAAGGCCGTGCGCGAGCTGTCCTACATCGCGCCCACCGACGGCAACTCCGTGGTGCTGACCATCGACGTGGACCTGCAGAACTACATGGCCTCCCGGCTGGAGAGCGCCATCAAAGACATCCACGCCATCCAGGAGGATTCCCTGCGCTGGGGTCACTGGCTGCGTGAGAACGAGGACATTTTGAAGGAGTACGCCGAGCAGGGCCGCGAGATCAAGCTGGCCGAGACCGGCGCGATGGTGGCCATGGACCCCTACACCGGGCGGGTGCTGGGCATGGTGAGCGTGCCCAGCTACGACCTGAGCATGTTCAACGACGGCCGGGTGGACCCGACGCTGTGGGACGCCGTTCTGACCGGCAACAACCCGCTGCTCAACCGCGCCATCGGCACCAAGGACGCGCCCGGCTCCATCTTCAAGATGTGCACGTCGCTGGGCGGGCTCACCGAGGGCGTGATCACCGTGGACGAGATCATCAACGACCGCCCCGAGGGCTTCACCGAAACCAACGCCGACCGGCCCGCCAAGTGCTGGACCAGCCACCCGGAGGAGCACCAGAACCAGAACCTTGAAAAGGCGCTGAAGAACAGCTGCAACATGTACTTCTACACCGTGGGCTACCGCCTGGGCATCGACCGGCTGTACCAGTGGGCCGCGGCGCTGGG
>CACYET010000304.1 GCA_902773515.1 uncultured Eubacteriales bacterium
GGACTGTTTTCTGGGCGCTCGAACCCCCTAAAGGGGAGGGCTTTTGGCAGATTCGGAGTGTATCTACGCCGAAAGGCTGTATTGATGGGGACAAGTTTAAATCAGAACTGCCTTATCAGCGCCACGAGTTTGCCGAGGACGGTGACGGAATCGGTGAAGATGGGTTCCATGGTCTGGTTTTCCGGCTGGAGGCGGACGCGGCCGTCCTCGTAGAAGATGCGCTTGAGCGTGGCCTCGTCCTCGTCGGTCATGGCGACGACGATATCGCCGTTTTCGGCGTAATCCTGCTGGCGAAGCACCACGATGTCGCCGTCGAGGATACCGGCGTCGATCATGCTCTCGCCCTGCACGCGCAGGCAGAAGAGGTCCTCCTTGCCGAGCATGCTCTGCGGGAGCATCAGGTAGTCCTCGATGTTTTCGACGGCCAGGATCGGCTGACCCGCCGTGACGCGCCCCACCAGCGGCACGCTGCGCCCCCGCGCGTGCGAGCCGTCCAGCACCTCCAGCGCCCGGGGCTTGGTGGAGTCGCGGCGAATGAGCCCCTGCTCCTCCAGGTGGTTCAGGTGGGCGTGCACCGTGGAGGTGGAGCGCAGGCCGACCGCCGCGCAGATCTCCCGCACCGACGGCGGATAGCCCTTGTCCTCGATTTCAGCCTTGATGAAGTCGAGGATTTTTTGTTGGTTGTCGCGCGAAGTTCTCATGGCGTCGGCCTCCGTTTCCTATTGATATGAAAAGTATAACATATGTTCGATTAAAAATCAAACACATGTTCTAATTACATGCGGAAAATAATGCGTTTCCGTGGGAGAGCGGCCCTGAAAGGGGCGCGCGCGGGAAGCGGTGGAGGGGAATGTGACAAAAGTCGAAAAAGTTGTGAAATAAGTGTCAAAAAGTGGCGTGAAGAGTATGAATGTGGTATAATGTGTCATGCTGGGTGGTGAAAAGGGGGTGAAGCCGATGTCAGCGACAGAATTTTCCGGAAACTACACGCATAATATTGACCCCAAGGGGCGTGCGACCATCCCCGCGGCGTATCGCGAGGCGCTGGGAGACGGCTTCACGATCGGCCTGAACAACGAGTTCAACGCCATCGCGCTGTACCCCATCGAGAAGTGGCAGCAGATGAGCGAGCGCCTGGACCGCATCCCGGACAGCGACGCCCGCGGCATGGCGTACGTGCGCCTGATCAAGGCCTTCTCCTTCACCGGGCAAAGCCTGGACGGCCAGGGGCGCGTGCTGCTCCCCGCCGTGCTGCGCCAGAAGGCGGGCATGGAAAAGGCCATCCGCTTCGCCGGTATGGGCCACTGGCTGGAAATCTGGGACGAGGATCGCTTCGCCGTCGCCTGCGAACAGAGCCAGACGGACATCGGCGCGCTGCTGGAATACGTGAACGACCGCTACTACAGGCCCTGAACGCAGTGAGTTCTAGCATCTTTCGCGGAGGAATAGATATGAACAGAAGGCGAGCCGCCCAACGGGCGCGGGACATGAAGATGAACCGGTTGCTGATGGCCGCGTTCGCGCTGGTGCTGTTCATCGGCGTATGCGCCCAGATCGCCATGATGGCGCGGCTGTCCGGGCAGAACAAGCTGGTCGTGCAGACCCGGAAGGAGATCCGGGCGCTGAGCGCCAGCGCCGACAACCTGTACCTGGGGCTGAGCCAGTACCACAATCTGGAGAGGATCGCCGCCAGGGCGGAACAGCTGGGCATGGAACAGCCCGACGAGACACAGCTTCGGGTGGTGAACCTGCCCACGGTGATCGATTCTACGTCCACGCAGAGCGCCGACAGTTCCGGCGCGGAGGAAATGATCGACTAAATCATGTCCGAGGCGGGGAGGGATGCGCTTGGTTCTCACAGGGCCGGTCATCCGTCGCCGCCTTGCGCTATGCATGGCCGTGTTTTTTATGCTGTTCACGGCGCTGGCCGGGCGGCTGTTCTTCCTGCAGGTGATCGCCGCCGAGGATTTGCAGCGCCGGGCGCAGAGCCAGTGGACCAGCGAGAGCGCCATCCAGCCCACCCGGGGCCGGATACTGGACCGCAACGGCGCGGTGCTGGCCCAGAGCGCCACGGCCTATACCGCCTCCGTCAGCCCTCGGCAGGTGACGAACGCCGCGCGGTTTGCGGCCATACTCTCGCCGGTATTGGACATGGAGGCCGCGGCCATCGAGAAGAAGGCCTCGGACACCAGCAAGGGCGGCGTGACGCTGCG
>CACYET010000305.1 GCA_902773515.1 uncultured Eubacteriales bacterium
TCACGTTGTTGGGATCGAGGCCAAACTCCTCGGCCTGCTCGGGCTGCTTGGCGTTGTCCAGCACCAGGAACTGGTAGGAGCCGTTCTTGGCGCCCAGCTCCACGCAGTCGGGGCTCAGCGCGTACTCGATCCAGAGCTTGGCGGCATTGGGATGGGCAGCGCCCTTGAAGATGGCGGTGGCGCCGATCTCGAAGGAGGTGCCGCTGGAGGGGATCACCAGGCCGATGTTGTCGTAGCCGTTATCCACGATCTGATAGATGCCGTCATGCAGGAAGCCGATGCCGATGACGCACTCGCCGGTGCCCACGTTCTTGGAGGGGCCGGAGCCGGACTTGGTGTACACCTGGATGTTCTTGTCCAGGTCCACCAGGTACTGGATGCCCTCGTCGTGGCCGTACTTCTGGATCATCGTGTTGATGACCAGCTTGGCGGTGCCGGCGGTGTTGTAGTTGGACAGCCAGATCAGGCCCTTGTACTCCTCCTTGAGCAGGTCCTGCCAATCCTGGGGCGCTTCCAGGCCCATGCGCTCCAGCTCGTCGGTGTTCACCATGAAGCCCAGGATGCCCTTGTAGATGCCGTACCAGCAGCCGTCCGCGTCGCGGTAGGCCGGGCCCAGCAGGTGCGCGGCGTTCTTGGCCTCGTAGGCCTCAAGCAATCCCTCCTTGGCGCAGACGTTGTAGGGATCGGTGGTGCCGCCGAACCAGACGTCCGCGGACGGATTGCCGTTTTCTTCCTCGATCTTGGCCTGCACCTCGCCGGTGGACAGGCGTTGGCGGTTCACCTTGATGCCATAGAGCTCTTCAAAATGATCGCACGCGGCGTTCAGGTAATCCTCTTCGCAGGAGCCGTAGACCGTCAGCTCGCCCTCTTCCTGGGCGGCGGCGATCAGGTCCGCGTCGATCTCCTCCGCGAAGGCGGAGCAGCATGCCAGCAGCATCATCGCGGCCAGCAGGATCGCAAGCAGTTTCTTCATGTAGACAACCTCCGTTTCTATTCGGTTTATCAACCGCTGATTATTATACTATGTTGACGCAATGTTGTCAATATGAAATTAACATTTACGCGTTGGCGACCTTCTTCCCCGTCAGGCGCGCCCAGCGCTGCCGCCACTTCTTGCGGCGCTCGAGGCGCTCGCCCAAATCGCGCGCGCCGACGCCGTAGACCAGGTAGAGGATCAGGCCGGAGACCAGCATGATGAACACCGTGCTGGCGCAGCGCCGGCCGGAGCCGTTCATGTTGTAGCCGTCGCGGCCCTCCTCCGCCGTCATCGACTGGATGACCATGGCGTAGCTCTTTCCGTAGCTGGAGTGGAAGGTCGCGGACATGTCGTACTCCGTAAACAGCGCGTTGAAGTTCAGCGCGAACACGGCCAGCACGCTCGGCAGCACGATCGGCAGCTTCACGCGCAAAAACGTCACCAGCGAGCTGGCTCCCAGGTTCCTGGCCGCGTCCTCTAATTCGTCGTCGATGGCGTAGAAGGCGGCCTTCACCATCCTCAGCGCGAACGGCAGCTTGACCACCGTGTAGGCCATCACGATCAAAAAGCGCACGTTCTCGCGGTAGTACATGTTCTTGCCCAGCACGTACCACACCTCGTTGTTGAAGAAGGTGCGGAACGAGTAGCAGATCAGGATCGTGGGCAGCAGCCACGGGAACAGCAGGCAGGCCTCCACGATGGCGGCGCGCTTCTTGTTCCTGTGTTTGAATATGTAGTTCACGGCCACGACCACGATCACGCAGGCCAGCGCCGCCGCCAGCGCGCTCAGCACGAACGACAGGCGTATGCCGCCCACGGTGTCGCTGTTGGAGAACACGCCGGAGATCACGCCCTGCCGAAGCTTTTGCTTGCCGCGGGAGGTGGTGTAGCTGTAATCCTGCGTGCCGAAGAAGTTGATCAGCGTCCAGTCGGACACGTTCAGGCTCTTGGCGCGCACGGCCGGCCAGTTCTGGAACGCGAACAGCACGATCATCACCACGGGCGTCATGTAGATGATGAACAGCACGTAGGCGTAGATGTGGGCGATCACGTTCCACACGGGGTTCTGGATCTTCTGCTTCACCAGCTTGGCCTTGGTCTTGCTCACGGACAGGTAGTGCCCCTTGCGCTCGTAGTGGTTGAGCGTGGTCAGCAGCACGATCGTGAACAGCGCCAGTATGATGGACAGCAGCGCGGCGCGGGCCTGCGGGAAGGCCTCGTCCGCCGTG
>CACYET010000306.1 GCA_902773515.1 uncultured Eubacteriales bacterium
AGAATAGGAGAACGACCTCTCCCGCCCGCTGCGCGGGCACCCTCCCCTAAAGGGGAAGGCTTTTGGAGCGGGCGGCGCATCGCCGCCCCTACGGAATGGCTGGCCGGGCGCGGGTAGCCCTGCAGCGCACACTGTTCAACTCCTCACTCCTCACTCACCCAGGAGGTATCACCGTGATCAAGCGCATCATCACCGCCTCGATCCTCATCATCATCATGGGGCTGGCCATCTGGTTCCAGGGCTGGCCGCTGCGCGCGCTATTGCTGTGGGGCATGCTGATGAGCACCAGCGAGATGTACCGGGCCTTCCGCAAGATCGGCTACGACCCGGTGCGCTGGTCGGGCTACACCTACTGCGTGCTGGCGGTGCTGGCGCAGGCGTACTACGCGCAGCTGACCGGCCAGGTGGGCATGTTCCAGTCCATCAGCCCGCCGATGCTCGCGCTGGTGCTGGGCCTGTTGCTGGCCATGACGGTCATCGTGCTGAAGGGCAAGGTGGCCTTTGACAGCCTGATGAGCACCGTGTTCCCGATGCTCTACCCCGGCCTGTTCTTCTCGCTGATCATCACGCTGCAGGACCTGCCCACGCGCGTGGTGTCCACGCTGGCGCTGATCCTCACGTTCTTCATCGCCTCCGTGAACGACACGTTCGCGCTGTTCATCGGCATGCGCTTCGGCAAGCACAGGCTGTCGCCCGAGATCAGCCCGAAGAAGAGCTGGGAAGGCTCGATAGCGGGCCTCATCGCCAGCGTGGGCTTCGCGGTGCTGGCGCCGTGGGTGATCGGGCGCATGGCTCCGTCGTTCCCCGCCATCGCCGAGCAGCTGGCCGTCGCGCCGCTGCCGCCGCTGTGGGCGTTCGCGGTGCTGGGGCTGGTAGCCGGGGCGCTCTCGCAGATCGGCGACCTGGTGGCCTCGCTGGTGAAGCGCCACTGCGGCATCAAGGACTTCGGCACCATCTTCCCCGGCCACGGCGGCATGCTGGACCGCATGGACGGCATACTGTTCTGCGGCGTGGCCTGCTATGTATTCTTCAAGATTGCGGGACTATAATATGGAAGCGAGAACGATTGCGATACTGGGCGCGACCGGCTCCATCGGCACGCAGGCGCTGGACATCGTGCGCCGCTACCCCGGGGCCTTTCGCGCGGGCTGTCTGACCGCCCACGGGTCGTCGGACAAGCTGTTTGATCTGTGCCGGGAATTCAGGCCGGACGTGGCCGCACTGGTGAACGAGCCGGATGAGATCCCCGAAGACTTGCGCGGCATCCAGTGGTTCTTCGGACCGGATTCGACGGTCCGGGCGCTTCTGGCCTCGAAGTGCCAGGACGCGCTCTGCGCCATCGTGGGCATCGCGGGGCTGGACGCCGTGTGGCACGCGCTGGACGTGTGCGAGCGCGTGCTGCTGGCCAACAAGGAGGCGCTGGTGACCGGCGGCGAGCTGGTGACGAAGAAGGCCGTCGAGAAGGGCGTGCCCCTTTTGCCGGTGGACAGCGAGCACTCCGCCATCTTCCAGTGCCTGCAGGCGCGGCAGGGCAACCCCGTCAAGCGCCTGCTGCTGACGTGCTCCGGCGGGGCGCTGCGCGCGTGGACGAAGGAGGCCATGTACCGGGCCACCGTGCGCGACGTGCTGGCCCACCCCACCTGGAACATGGGCGGGAAGATCACCGTGGACTGTGCGACGATGGTGAACAAGGGGCTGGAGGTCATCGAGGCCCGCCACCTGTTCGACATGCCCGCGGAGAAGATCGACGTGGTGATCCACCCGCAGAGCGTCATCCACAGCATGGTGGAATTCGAGGACGGCGCGGTGCTGGCCCAGCTGGGCATGCCGGACATGCGCGGGCCGATCGGCTACGCCATGGGCTACCCGAACCGCCTGCCCTACGACGCCACGCCCCTGGACTTCGCCGCGCTGGGCCACCTGGACTTCGCCGCGCCGGACCCGGTCCGCTTCCCCTGCCTGGGCATGGCCGTGGAGGCGCTGAAGCGGGGCGGCAGTGCGCCGGTGATCCTCAACGGGGCCAACGAGGCCGCCGTCGGCGCGTTCCTGCGGGAGCAGATCCCGTTCGGGCGCATCGCCGAGGTGATCGACGCCGCGCTGCAGTGCGTGCCCGTAACGCCGATCGCGTCCATCGCGGACGTCTACACCGCCGATGCCGCCGCGAGGGAGGCGGCCAAAGCAGAATTAGGAATGAGGAATTGA
>CACYET010000307.1 GCA_902773515.1 uncultured Eubacteriales bacterium
CTGGGCCTCTTCGTTCTGGAAGTAGCCGATGTAACCGGCGTCGCGGTCTTCATCGGTCAGCTCGACGGCCTCCAGGCCCTCGGGGATCCAGATCTTCACAGCGATTTCGTCAAAGTTCACGAACTCGCCATTGACGCCCGCCTCGGCCAGAGTGCCCTCGATGTCGGACCAGTTGACTTCCTCGACGCCCTCCGCCAGCGCGGCGCAGGACAGCAGCATGCACAGGGCCATCAGGATCGCAAACAGTTTCTTCATGATTGATTTCCTCCATATTGTCGTATTGGGTCGGTTGACACCACGGAATATTATAACACATCGCGCCCCAAAAGTACATGATCAAGGCATGTCAATTGAGGGGCGCGCGCTGTTAATTGTTGATTAATCCACAGCTTTTACGGTCATTTGTCCATCGACCGGGCGGCCTCGCAGATGATCTTCGCGCTGGCGTCGTAGCCAAAGAGGCCCGTATCGATCATCAGGTTGTAGTTCGCGCAGTCGCCCCACTTGCGGCCGGTGAACTGCTGGTAGTAGCTGCGGCGGGCGCGGTCGGTGCGCTTCATGGCCTTCTGGATCTCGGTGGGGTCCTTGCTGCCTATGATCTCGCTGACCCGCGCGGCGCGGTGCAGCTCATCCGCGTACAGGAACACCTTGAGGCAGTCGATCTCGCTCTCCTCGAGGAGGATATCCGCGCAGCGGCCCAGCAGCACGCAGGGGCCCTTGCGGGCGAAGCTGAGGATCACGCCGCGCTCGATCTCGCGGATGGCCTCGCGGCGGTCGAAGTAGGCGGCAGGGGTGATCGCGCGCAGGAAGGCGTCCCCGCGGGAAATCTCCTCCTCCTCGCGCTCCACGACGCCGGCGTCCAGGCCGGTCTGGATCACGGTGTCACGGATGATGTCGCGGTCGTAGATCACGAGGCCCAGCTCCTGGGCCACGCGGCGGCCGATGCTGGTGCCGCCCGCGCCGTACTCGCGGCTGATGGTGATGATGGTATTCATGGGCTTCGCCTCCGTGGATTGATGGCAGTATTATACCACAAAAGCCTCCCCGTCGCAATGGGGCGGCTTTGATAGGCTCACTCGCGCAGGAAATCCCTGCCGGTGGGGATGCGGTGCATATCGGGGTCATCCTCGTCCACCCAATAGGTCCGAAGGCGCGGAGCCGTCGACACGTCCACGTCGAACCGCCCGGCGGGCACCGCGGGGCGCATCGCGCCGCGGGTGCGGATCAGGCGCGCGAAGTCCATCGCGTTGGTGAGGCGCGCGTCGGTCTCGACGCCCATCAGCATCGCCGGGTCCATCCGCTGGTTGTTGTGGTTGTCGGAGCCCGCGGTCGTCCACAGGCCGTAGGCCTCGGCGTAGCGCAGCGCGCAGGCGTCGCAGTCGGCGGTGTTGCCGGTGTTGGCCACCTCGATGCCGTCGCAGTACTTGAGGCCCAGCAGGATGTACTTGATGTAGTCGCGGTGGCGGAAGGGATGCGCCTGGATCACCGCGCCGCCCGCGCGGTGGATCTCCTCCAGCTGCTTGCGGCGGCTCCAGTGCTCCACGTCCGGGTGCGCGAGCAGCCAGGCCTTGTCCGGGCCGTAGACCAGGTATTCGTCGCCCTCGTAGTTCTGCTCCCAGGCGAAGAACACGTCCAGGCCGATCTTCTGGCCCTCGATGAGCGCGTCCTCGTAGCCCGAGCAGAACCAGTCCACGCGCTCGCGCCACGGCAGGTCGCGGGGCACGGCGGTGTTGCCGCCGGTGAAGTGGTCGGTGATGATGATGCCGGTATAGCCCTGCTCCTTGTAGAAGCGGGCCTGTTCCGCGCCGGTGGACACGCCGCAGGCGCTTCCCTGGCAGGTGTGCATGTGGGTCTCGTACAGGTAAGGCAAGCGCTTCGCCCCCCAATGTCGGTTCAATTGGCATGGATTATTGTATCACAAACGCCCGCCGCTGACAATCGCGGCGGGCGTTAAATGATTGGGAGAGGCGTGTAGGGAGCGACCTCATCCGTCAGCCCTACGGGCTGCCACCTTCCCCAGAGGGGAAGGCTTTGGCGGGCGCGGGCGGCGGGCGGCGGGCGCGGGGGCGGCCCTTCCGCCGCAACGCCGCCCCTACAGGGCGAAAAGATCCTTCGCTTCGCTCAGGATGACATGGTCAGTATTAGCCGAATATCGTCATCCTGAGCGAAGCGAAGGATCTTTAAC
>CACYET010000308.1 GCA_902773515.1 uncultured Eubacteriales bacterium
AAAGGGGACAACTTGCTAACGGGCGAGCAGACGTTCGGCGTTCAGGTGGAAGATCGCATCCTGGTCGGCGGCGAGCGGACGGTGCGCCTTCACCCATCCGACGAGACGACCCTGGCGGTTCCACGGATAGTCGGTGCCGAACACGATGCGCTCCACCGGCCACGTCTCCATAACGCGGATCGCGTCGGCATCGTCCTGAAGCATCTCGAGGCAGGCGGTGTCGATGAAACATCCCGTATCAAGCAGGATGTCAGTTGCGCCGGGCGGATTGCCCACGCGCCCGCCCAGGTGCGCGGCGACGAAACGCGGACCGAGCCCAGGCACGGCGACAAGGAGCGCAGCAATCTCCACCGGTCCGCACGTCATAGGCTCGTCAGGGAAGCCATGATCGTAGCCGCAGTGGACGATCACGACAAGTCCCAGGTCCCGCACGGCGGAGAAGAACGGGAAAACGGCAGGATCGTCCAGCCGGAACCCCTGATAGTACGGATGCAGCTTGATGCCCGGGATGCCCGCATCCGAGATCGCCTTCAGATGAAGCTTGAAGTCTGGATCAAATGGATGGACTGATGCTAGCGGGATAATGACACGGGCTGCCTCCTCGCCCTTCTCGCCGTCGCGGATCTCGAGCGCCGTGCGCAGGATGACGTCCGCCTGCGAAGGCTTCGTGGCGATCGGACACATCACGCAGCGGTCGATGCCGTCAGCCTTGGCGGCGGCAAGCTGGCACGCGAGCGTGCCGTCCCCGAACGGGACAAACTCGTGTCGAAGCTTCTCGACCATCTTTTCGATGGCCCGCTGCGCGATGGAGTCAGGAAAGTTGTGCGTATGGAAATCTATGATCATCGGATATCTCGAGAATCCTTCTTAGGAACCACTTTTAAACCTGCTGGCGACAGGTGCCACGATCAGGCACGCCACCATGCCAAGGAACCCGTACAGCAGCAGGTGCGGCTTGCCCGCGAACTGCAGCTGGTCCAGCGCGAAGCATACCGCGTAGTTGGCAACAAGGCCAGCCGTCGCGCCAAATCCATTGACACGTTTCATGAACACGCCCATGAAGAACAGGCACCCAAGCCCGCCCGTCAGCACGCCGAGGAAGCGCTGGAACTGGTCGTATATCGACAATATCTCCATGTTGGCCAGCACCAGCGCGAATCCGCCGCCAAGGAGTCCCACGGCGACGGTGGATATCTTGCCGCAAAGGAGCTTGGAACGGTCTGACGCAGAATGGACAAACCGCCCCCAGAAGTCCGTGACGATGGCGCTCGCCGCGGAGTTGAGGTTGGCGGAGAGCGTGCTCATCGTGGCCGCCGCAACGGCGGCGAGCACGAGTCCCGAGACGCCCGTCGGCAGATCGTTGCCGATGAAAAGCGGCAGCACGCTGTCGTTCTTGGGCATGGTCACGTCCAGCAGCCCCGGATTTGAGCGGTAGAACGTCCAGAGCGCCACGCCCAGCGTGAAGAAGACGATGCAGTTGAAGAACGAGAGCACGCCGTTGAAGAGGATGGACTTCGCCGCTCCCCGCTCGTCCTTCGTCGTCATGTACCGCTGCACCACGCACTGGTCGCTCGTGTAGCTGGCGAGGTTGGCCACTATGCCGCCGATCAGCACCACCCAGAAGCATGGTTGCGTCCAGTCGAACGCGAAGTCGAACGCGCGGAATTTCCCGGCCGCCGTACCCGCAGAGATGAATCCGGCGAACCCGCCGTCGGTACCGGCCACGAGAAGGACGTAGATGAGCGCCGTCGAGGCGATGAGGATGACGCTCTGCACGAAGTCGCTCCAGATGACGGCCTCCACGCCGCCGATCGTGCAGTAGAAGATCGTCACCACGGTGACGGCCACGATCGCAGCGTTCACGTCGAGGTCAGTCACCGCCGCCACGGCGAGCGCGGGCAGATACGTGACGATAGCCGTGCGCGCAACCATGAAGAGGATGAACGCCGCGCTCGCGAACAGGCGGCACGGCAGGTTGAAGCGCACCTCCAGGAACTCGTACGCGCTAGTGAGGTTCAGCCGCCGGAAGAACGGCAGGTACCATCTCGTCACCACCGGCGCCATCAGGATGATGCCGAAGGTGATTATGAAGTATCTGCAGTCGGTGAGGTACGTCAGCGCCGGAATGGAGAGGAAGGTGATGGACGAGAA
>CACYET010000309.1 GCA_902773515.1 uncultured Eubacteriales bacterium
ATAACCTCCCTGGTTTGATTTTGAAATAAAAAATCGTCCCGACATGGGACGAAGTTTTTTCGCGGTACCACCCAAATTGGCATATCCAAAATATGCCCGCTTGTTCGCGCTGTAACGGGCGCACCCGGCGGAGCCTACTTCACAGGGTTCGGTCCGCTGCTCCGGGAGGATGCCCCGCGACTTCGGCCTCCGGACTTGCACCAGTCTCCGGCTCGCTTCGCGCCGCGCGTTCGCGGGCGGTTCCCATCACAGCAGGATGATTCAATTAGTACCATTATACCCGTTTTCCGGGATTTGTAAATGGGTTTCGGGCCGTCTCAATGTCAATTTTACTTTCAGGAAACAAAAACCCATTCCCCGGGATGCTTTATTGTGTTATAATATTGAAGTAAAGTGTAAGTATTTCCGCCCATCGGGACAACCCGGCGGCGCGGATCGACAATGCGTTTCAAGGAGGAAAGCGAATTGGACATCTTCAACAAGTGCTATACCTATTCCGTGGCCAACGACCTGCGCGCGAAGGGCCTCTATCCCTACTTCCACGCGCTGGAGACCCGCCAGGACAAGACGGTCGTCATGGAGGGCAAGCGCCGCATCATGCTGGGCAGCAACAACTACCTGGGCCTCACCACCTGCCCCGAGGTGCAGGAGGCGGGCCTGAAGGCGCTGGAGCAGTACGGCACCGGCTGCTCGGGCTCCCGCTTCTTGAACGGCACGCTGAAGCTGCACCTGGAGCTGGAGGACGAGCTTGCGAAGTTCCTGCACAAGGAGGCCTGCTGCACGTTCTCGACGGGCTTTCAGTCCAACCTGGGCATCATCAGCGCCATCGTGGGCCACGGCGACTACGTGATCTGCGACAAGGAGAACCACGCCTCCATCTACGACGGCTGCAAGCTGTCTTACGGCCGCATGCTGACCTACGGCCACGCCAACATGGAGGAGCTGGAGATCCAGCTGAAGAAGGTGCCCGAGAGCGCGGGCTGCCTTATCGTGACCGACGGCGTGTTCAGCATGGGCGGCGACATCGCAAAGCTGCCCGAGATCGTGGCGCTGGCCCGCAAGTACGGCGCGCGCGTGATGGTGGACGACGCGCACGGCCTGGGCGTGATCGGCGAGGGCGGCCGCGGCACGGCCAGCCACTTCGGCCTGGAGGACGAGGTCGACCTGATCATGGGCACGTTCTCCAAGTCGCTGGCCAGCCTCGGCGGCTACCTGGTGGCCAACAGCACCGTGGTGGACTTCGTGCGCCACAACTCCCGCCCGTTCATATTCTCCGCTTCCATCACCCCGGCCAGCGCGGCCATCGCCCTGGCGTCGCTGCGGTACATCGAGGCGCACCCCGAGATCGTGAAGCGGCTGTCGGACCTGTCCGCCTACATGCGCAAGGGCCTGAAGGCGCGCGGCATCCCGATCATCGAGGCCGAGACGCCCATCATCCCCATCTACACCTACGCCCCCGAAGCCACGCTGATCCGCGCGCGCCAGCTGTATGACGCGGGCGTGTACGTCAACCCCGTGCTGCCCCCCGCCACGCCGCCGGACCTGTGCCTGCTGCGCACCAGCTACATGGCCTCCCTCGACGAAGGCCTGCTCGACGAGGCGCTGGACATCTTCGGCAAGGTGTTCGCCAAGCCTGCGGAGCGGTAAATGTGGCGGGGGACCTACTTCCCCCGCCACTGCCACCCCTTTGGCAGATTCGCCTGAAATCGCTGGCGATTTCCGGGCAGCGAATCTGCAAGGTAGTGATTCTTGCTTCGGATAAATGGGATTTTCCTGCGCAAAAATCCCCACGGTTCTGACGTACATGCCGCCAGAACCGATTTTTTGTCGGGGCGCTTCCGCCCCCGACACCCCCGGTAAACGATCAGGAGGCGCATATGCTTCAATTACAAATCCTTCCCCAATCCCTGACCGTGTGCAAGGTCGCAGAGCTGGGCGGGTTCGACATGGCCGGACTGTACTTCATCGGCAACACAGACGAGGAGCTCTCCCTCGTCTGCGAGACCCGGCGGACCCCAGCGCAAACCCTCGCGCGGGAGGACGGCTGGCGGGCGCTGCGCGTCATGGGGCCGCTGGAATTTGGTCTGACCGGCATCCTCGCGGGCATCGCTGCCGCGCTCGCCGCGGCAAACATCCCTATCTTC
>CACYET010000310.1 GCA_902773515.1 uncultured Eubacteriales bacterium
TCCCGGCAGGCCGGGCAAGGAACAGGAGGATGAAGGCCATGGCAAACGGCGGAATTGATTCCAACGAATTTTTCAGCGCACTGGACGCCCTGAGCAAGGAGCGGCGCATCAACAAGGAGATTCTCTTCAACGCGATCGAAGCCGCGCTGATTTCCGCATACAAAAAGAACTTCGGCAAGAACGCCAACGTGCGCGCCACCATCGACCCGGACAAGGGCGAGGTGGAGGTGCTCTCCCGCAAGACGGTCGTGGAGACGGTGGAGGACCCCCAGTGCGAGATGTCGCTGGAGGAGGCCCGCACCATCCGCCCGCAGTATGAGCTCGGCGACCTGGTCGAGGTGCAGGTGACGCCCAAGAACTTCGGCCGCATCGCGGCGCAGACCGCCAAGCAGGTGGTCGTGCAGCATCTGCGCGAGGCCGAGCGCGGCGTGATCTACGACGAGTACAGCCAGAAGGAGAACGAGATCCTCACCGCCATCGTGCAGCGCGTGGAGAACAAGCAGGTGTTTGTGGAGCTGGGCCGCACCGAGGGCCTGCTCGAGCCGAACCAGCAGATGCCCACGGAGGAGCTGCAGCCCAACGACCGCATCAAGGTGTACGTGCTGGAGGTCTCCCGCCTGGGCCGCGGCCCGCAGGTGTTCGTCAGCCGGACCCACCCGGGCCTGGTGAAGCGCCTGTTCGAGCTGGAGGTGCCGGAGATCGTCACCGGCGTGGTGCAGATCAAGTCCATCGCCCGCGAGGCCGGCTTCCGCACGAAGATGGCCGTGGTGTCCACCGATCCGCTGATCGACGCCGTGGGCTCCTGCGTGGGGCCGCGCGGCATGCGCGTGGAGAACGTGGTCAACGAGCTGAAGACCGAGAAGATCGACATCGTCAAGTGGTCGCAGGACCCGGCGGAATACATCGCCAACGCCCTGAACCCCGCCCGCGTGCTGAGCGTGTTCGTCTCCGAGGCGGAGAAGGCCGCCGCCGTGGTGGTGCCGGACAACCAGTTGTCGCTGGCCATCGGCAAGGAGGGCCAGAACGCCCGCCTTGCCGCCAAGCTGACCGGCTGGCGCATCGACATCAAGAGCCAGAGCCAGGTGGAGGCCGAGGCCGAGCAGATGGGCGCCGGCGCTACGGAGGAATACTGATGCCAGCCAAGCCGCGCAAGATACCGATGCGCATGTGCGTCGGATGCCGCGAGATGAAGCCGAAGGTCGAGCTGATCCGGGTCGTCAAGCCCCAGGAGGGCGACGCCCGCATCGACCGCACCGGCAAGGCCCAGGGCCGCGGCGCCTATGTGTGCGGGCAGATCGAATGCCTGCGCAAGGCGAAGAAGAGCCGCGCGCTCGAGCGCGCCCTCGAGGCGCAGATCGACGAGGCGGTGTTCGCCCAGCTCGAGGCGCAGATCGGGGCGCTGGAGGCCGAAACGGGCCAAACGCCGTGAGCAGGCTTTTGAACATGCTGGGGCTGTGCGCCCGCGCGGGCAAGCTGATCACCGGCGAAAAGGCCTGCGTGCAGGCGGCGCGCGCCGGAAGCGTGCATGCGATGCTGCTGGATGGCGCGGCCTCCGAAAACGCGGTGAAGGCCGTGTCGCAGGCGTGCGAAAGCCACGGCGTGCCGCTTCTGCGCACGGGCGCGCTGGAGCTGGGCGACGCCATCGGCAAGCCCGGTCGCATGGCCGCGGGCGTCACGGACGCCGGGATGGCCGCGCGGATCATCGAGTTCAGCCAGGCCGGGGGACCGGCAGTCGATAACAGGCCCGAAGGGCCGCAATGAGAGAGTGTACGGGGGTGCATTGAGGGAATGACCAAAGTCAGGGTTCAGGACGCGACCAAGGAACTGAGCGCGAATACCGGCAGGATGCTGGAGAACGTGACGCGGATGCGCAAGCAATCACAGGATATGCTCAGCGCGCTGCGGCGCATTTCCGACGGCTTTGCCCGCGAGGAGCGGGAGCGCCAGGAGCGGGAGGCCAAGGAGGAGCTGCGCAAGCAGTACGAGGCCAGCGCCCAGTTTATGACCGCCTATTCCAGCGAGCAGGTGCCGGATATCCCGGAGGCGCCCGCGGTGCAGCCCCAGAGCGCGCCCGCGCAGGACGAGACCGAGCCCGCCGCGCCGGCGCCGAAGCCGGAGGCCGAGCGGCCCGCGGCGAAGCC
>CACYET010000311.1 GCA_902773515.1 uncultured Eubacteriales bacterium
TCGGCGCGGGGCTGCGAGGCGGCGAGGGATTGGTAGTAGAGGGCGTCGGGGGAGAGCGCGCGCCTTCCGGAGAGCACCGCGTGCGCGGCGCGCAGGCTCTCGGCGTCGTAGCGGCTGCCGATGGGGAACTGGTGCTGCTCGTTCAGCACGCCGCCCAGGTCGTCCGCAAACCATACGCTGCCGACCCGGTTCATGGCCACCGTGCCGATGGCCAGCTTGGTGGCGTAGCTCTCGTTGCGCGCCAGCGCGTAGATGGCCCGGGCCAGCAATACCGTGTCCCGGTCCTCCGTGAAGCTGGCGTTCGGAGCCAGCGCGCATACCAGCAGCGCCGCCAGGGCTGCCAGCGCGATCCACTTACGCATTGAAAACCGCCTTCTCCCGCCGCGCCGCGAGGCGTTTTTTTGCCCGCACGGCACGCGTTCCCATACTTTAGCGAGTGTGATTATACATCATTCCGTAATAGCTCGCAATAGATTTGCAATAAATGTGAAACAATTGTCCAGATTGCCGGTTTTAGTCATATTTTAGGGAACAGGGAACAGGGAGCAGGGAACAGGGGAACCGAATGCGCGCCCCCACTATTCCTACTCCCTACTGCCTACTCCCTACTCCCTCAACGAACATTAACTTGCCACCATCCCCACAATATGATAAAATATCCCGCACACAGAAGAAAGAGGCGTTCGGCATGGAGAACTTATCCGCGATAATCGAGGCGATCCTGTTTGTGTCCGGCGACCCGGTGCGCGTGGACGCGCTGGCGCACGCGATGAACCTGACGGTGCTGGAGCTGGACGCGGCGCTGGCCGAGCTGGGCGACCACCTGGCGCTGGAGGACCGGGGCATCCAGCTGAACCGCAGCGGCGAGACGGTGTTTCTGTCCATCTGCCCCAAGTACGCCGAGCAGGTGGAGGCCTTCCTGCAGCCGCTTCAGAAGCAGCCGCTGTCGCAGGCCGTGCTGGAGACGCTGTCGATCATCGCCTACCGCCAGCCCGTCACCAAGGGCGACATCGAGGCCGTGCGCGGCGTGAAGTGCGATTACTCGGTGCAAAGCCTGCTGAACAAGGGCTTCATCGAGGAGCAGGGCCGCCGCGAGACGCTGGGCCGCCCGATCCTCTACGGCACCACCGACCGCTTCCTGCAACACTTCGGCATGGAGACCCTCGCCGACCTGCCCGCCGTGGAGGCGCTGAACCCGTCGGAGGGGGAGATCGGCGTCTGATCGTCGTCACAATTTCATCACGATTTTGTAGCCCCCGCGCCACGGTTGTCGCTTGACGGCCCTTCGGCGCGGCGGCTATAATGTTTATAGGTATAGGTATCTTCACATATCAGGAGGCATGCACCATGAGAGATAATTCCGCGAGACAGAGCGCCGCCACGAGGGCCCGCATGCGCCGTCTGCGCGCCCAATATCGCAAGCGCATGATCGTCGTCGGGGTGATTTTGTTCATCGTCGGCGCGGTGCTGGGCGTGCTGGCGGGCCGCTGGTACGACAATACCAAGCCCAGGGATACAGTCGACGCGCTGCTCGATGTCACGCCGCAGCCGGCGGAGCAGCCCGCCGAACCCGAGGCCGAGCCGCAGCCCGCCGAGCCCGAAGCGGCGCCCCAGGAGGAGGTCCCGGCCGAAGCCGAGGGCGACGACAGCTTTGGCTGGGATATGTTTGAGGGCGTCGAGACCGCCAGCGAGGACGAGATCTTCCCCGAGGGCGGCGAGCAGGAGGCCGCCCCGCCGGAGGCCGAGGCGGAGCCCGCGTCCGCGGACGTGGCCTTCCCCGAGGTGGACGCGACCGTCGAAGGGGAGAATGCCGAGGAATCCGTCGTCGCGTCGGCCATAGCGTCCGCCCAGGAGCCCGCGGCGGAGGAGCAGACCGCGGTCGAGGCGGCGGTCGAGGCCGCGCCCGCCGTCGAGGAGTCCACTCCCGCGCCGGACATGACCTCCGGGGACGTGGAGGAGTTCGATCCCACCCAGGCCGAGGTCGGCCAGGAATACCTGTCCATCGAGGATGAAAACGGCGTGGCCGAAGCGCCCGTCGAGGAAGCGCCCGTCGAGGAGACGCCCGCCGAGGAGGCGCCCGTCGAGGAGGTGCCCGTCGAGGAAGCGCCCGCCGAGGAAGCGCC
>CACYET010000312.1 GCA_902773515.1 uncultured Eubacteriales bacterium
GGTCGGCCGACACGGCAAAGCCACGGAAGAACGGCACCGTGTCGCGCGGCGTCTGCCAGGGCGACGCGGACGGCTTCCTCACCGACATCACCGAGCGCACCGCCATCGAGCCGCGGGAGGGCGGCGCGGCCTACACCGAGGACGGCGGCGCGACCTGGACCTTCATCCCGGCGGGCACGCCCGTGTCGATGAACCTGTGGGCGTTCCGGCGCGGCGTCGTGGAGGCGTTCGGGCGCATGTTCGCGGACTTCCTGAAGAACGACGTGCCCAAGAACCCCGTGAAGGCGGAGTTCTACCTGCCCAACGTCCCCAAGGCGCTGATCGCCGAGGGACACGCGCGCGTGCGCCTCTTGAACACCTCCGAGCGCTGGTACGGCATGACCTACCGCGAGGACGCTGAGAAGGTCCGCGCCGCCGTCCGGGCGATGAAGGAAGACGGGGTGTATCCGGAAAAACTGTGGCAGTGACCAGACAGGAGGGTACCATGGAGAAGATCAGGACAACCGTGCGCATCGCGGGCAAGGAGTACACCATCGCCAGCTATGACACCGAGGCGTACGTGAACCGCGTGGCGGACTGGGTGAACCGCCGCATGGAGGAGCTGGGGGCGGCCACGAAGCTGCCCGCGGCCGAGCTGGCCGTGCTGACGGCGGTGAACGCCGCGGACGACATGATGAAGAGCCGCGACGAGATCCGCCGCCTGAAGGCGGAGCTGGACGCCCTGCGAAACGCGCCGGATGCCGAGAGCGGGGATGAATAGCCGCCCCATGGAGCTGCTGGCTCCGGCGGGGGACTTCGAGGCCCTGCGCGCCGCGGTGCAGAACGGCGCGGACGCCGTGTACCTCGGCGCGGGCGCGTTCAACGCCCGCCGCACCGCCGGGAACTTCGACGGCGACGCCCTCAATGAGGCCGTCGCCTATTGCCATGCCCGGGGCGTGAAGGTGCACGTGACGCTGAACACGCTGGTGCGCGAGGACGAGTTCGACGCGCTCGTCGACGCCGCGCGGGCGGTGAACCGCGCCGGGGCCGACGCCGTCATCGTGCAGGACTTCGGCGTGGCGCGGGCGCTGCGACAGGTCGCGCCGGACATCCAGCTGCACGCCAGCACGCAGATGGCCGTGCACAACCGCCAGGGCGTCGCGTTTCTGCGCGAACAGGGCTTTGACCGGGCGGTGCTGGCGCGGGAGCTGACGTTTTCGGAGATGGCCGAGTGCGCCCGCGAGGGCATTGAGATCGAGGCCTTTGTGCACGGCGCGCTGTGCGTGGCCTGCTCCGGCCAATGCCTGATGTCCAGCCTCGTGGGCGGCCGCAGCGGCAACCGGGGCCTGTGCGCCCAGCCCTGCCGCCTGCCTTGGCGGCTGGACGACAGGGTTGGCTGCCTGCTGTCCACGCGCGACCTGTGCGGCATCGCGGACCTCGCGCGGCTTCGGGACGCGGGCGTCGGGAGCCTAAAGATCGAGGGGCGGCTCAAGCGCGCGGAGTACGTGGCCGTGACCGTGGCGGCCTATCGCCGCGCGCTCGACGCGCTCAGCGAGGGCCGCGAGATCGACCTCGACGCGGAGCGCGCGGCGCTGGCGCAGATGTTTAACCGCGGCGGCTTCACGCGCGGCTATGGCCCGGGCGTGTCCGAGAGCGACCTGATGTACCCCGAGCGGCCGAACCACATCGGCGTGAAGGTGGGCGAGTGCCGCCGCGACGGCGAGATCACGCTGGACGCGGACGTGCTGGCCGGGGACGCGCTGGCGCTTCGGGGCCGGGGCGAGGATGTGCCGGTGAAGCTGTCGGGCGCGGCGGGCGATCGCGTGCGCTGCCCGCAGGCCAGGCGCGGCGACGGGCTGTTCCGGCTCGTCAGCGAGGCGCAGATGAAGGCCGCCCGCGAGAGCTGTCGCGGCGAAAACCGGCGGGTGCCGATCACCGCGAGGGCCATGCTGCGCGTCGGCGAGCCCGCGCGGCTGGAGGTCAGCGACGGCGTGCACAACGCGCAAGTCGCGGGGGAGATCATTGAAGCGGCCACGGGCCGCGGCCTCGACACAGAGCGCGTGATCGCCCAGCTGCAAAAGACCGGCGGCACGCCCTATGCGCTGGAGCA
>CACYET010000313.1 GCA_902773515.1 uncultured Eubacteriales bacterium
AGAACTTCTCATGAACGTCAAGGACGCTCGCATCGCGCCGTTGGGCTATCTTGACTACATGAAAAAGATGAAGCACGTAGTGCAGACGCCACACGGCTCCATCGATCCGCGCGCGATGCGCGGCGAAGCGTACGACCTCTTCAACACGGCCCACGGCTTTACGGGCATCCATATCACCGAAAAGGGCCTGGACTACCTTGAGAAGTACATGGCGGACGTGCGCGAGGTGATTGGCTGGGAAGTGCCCATCGCCATCGACCATCTCGGGCATATCCCCTTTGAAGATTGCGTGCAGCTTTTGCGCCGCCTGGAGAAATACCATCTTTCGTGGGCGGAGGACGTGCTTCCTTGGCAGGACACCGGCGCCTGGCAGCGTCTCCACGCCGCCACCACGACGCCGCTCGGCACCGGCGAGGACATCTACCTCAAGGAGAACTTCAGGCCGCTGCTCGAATCCGGCGCGCTGGCGGTCGTCCATCCCGATCTCCTGACGGCCGGCGGCATCCTGGAGACGAAGAAGGTGGGCGACATGGCCGAGGACTTCGGCGTGCAGATGAACATCCACATGGCCGAGTCGCCCATTGCCTGCCTCGCGGCCGTGCATGTGGCGGCGGCGACGCGCAACTTCATGGCGCTGGAGCTGCACTCCGTGGATGTGCCGTGGTGGGGCGACCTCGTCAAGCCCGCCCTTTCCTATGCGGGCGGATTCATCAAAGTGCCGACGAAGCCCGGCCTCGGCATCGACGAACTGAACGAGAAGCTCATCAAGAAACAGGCCTGTGCCGATTTCCCTCCGCCGTGGACGCCCACGAAGGAATGGGACAAGGAATGGGCCAACGATCGCCGCTGGAGCTGACCGAGCGGTCAGGGCTGGAAGTCCAGGACCAAGACGGTTTCGCCGGGAATCTGGACCTCGTGCCGCCCGTTCGCGAAGCGCCATTCGCCGCCACCGACCAGCTCGCGGGCCGTCGTCGCGCCCGAAAGGGAGGTTAAGGTTGCCTGCACGGTGTTCGTCGCCAGATTGTAGATGGTCGCATAGCGGTCGCCAAACTGCTCCGTGATCACTTGCGGAGCGTCCGAGGCCAGCAGACGGTTCACCGGCCGCCATCCCGCCTCGCCCACGCGGATGCACAAGGGCATGTACTTCTTGAACAGCGCGCGATCGCGGTTGTAGTACGCAGGCGTCATGAAATAATGGCTTTTCGACGTCGCCTGCGGCGAGAAGAAGCTGGGATACATGCCGTAGGCGAGCGCACGCTGCATGTATTTGTCCACCCATTCGCTCGTGAAGGCGTTGAAGTCGGTGTTCATCAGGAAGCAGTACGGCTTGGCGCCGCACATCGCGCGCGCATAGATGAGCACGCTGTCGGGCGACGGCTGCCATTTCCCGTCGCGCAGCCAGTTCGTCTCCGTGCCCATGACATCGAGATAGGGCGCGAGCCACCACCAGCGCCCCGGCGTGCCGTTGGCCATCATGCGCCGTCCCCGCGCGCGCACCTTGCGCCAGGCCTCCCGCACGTATTCGAAGCCCATCAGGCCCTTGAACACGCCCGGCTTCAGGTTCTGCGCTCCGAATACGAGGGGCGTATCCATCCCCGCGAAGTTCGCCCGGTTGAAATCGATGGGCGCGGTCACGTACATCTCGGACGAATCGACATACTCGCCGTCCAGTCCCTCCGGAAACACGCCCCGATAGCTCTTGGCAAAATGCGCCTCGCCCAGCTTGGCCTCGAATTCGCCGTTCGGACCCTGCCCTGGCGCGCAGTTCAGGTTCCACACGATGCCGTTGCACCACGGCGTGTCGCGGATAATTCCGCAATAGTCGCCGCTCTCGTCGCGGAATGCGCAGACCTTCCACGCCCGCGCATAGGGCTGCTTCCCTGCCGCCGCCAGACGTTCCGCCTCGGCCACACATTCGGACATCGTCGCCTGGGCGCGCTACAACGGCCTTCAGTTCATCCGCTGCGCCTGCCATTTTACAGACACCTGTTCCCTGGAAGGAAAAGGAGCGGTACGTTGTCATTGCGGTGGAATCCGAGGAGCTCTGCGCCCTGGCCGACAAGGGCATCTCCG
>CACYET010000314.1 GCA_902773515.1 uncultured Eubacteriales bacterium
CGATCTCTACATGCACCTGATCGGGCCGCTGCTGGCGATCGCGTCCTTTTGCCTCTGGGAGAAGCGAGGAATGTCGCTGGGAACGGCTCTGCTGGGCCTGCTTCCCGTGCTGCTCTACGGCGCGGTCTATCTTTGCATGGTGGTCTTCGCCCAAGAGGAAAAGCGCTGGGAAGACTTCTACGGGTTCAACAAGAACGGGAAATGGCCGGTGGCCTTTGCCGCGATGGCGCTGGGGACGCTGATCGTCTGCCTGGCTTTTTGGCTCGTGCCGGTCCGATGAAGGGAGGCAGCCATGTCCTGCGTCAGAAAACAGAAGGTGTTTCGAATTCCCGCTGAGGCCGTCGGCATTACGACCGAGACGGATTACCACCAGTATGAGTTCAGACATCCCGGCGTGCTGGACTATGAGGTCGACCACCTCTCCTATTCGCTGGGCAACTGCGGCGACAGGCGCTACTTTGACTATGTGCTCTACGACAGCCCCGTCGAAAACGGCAGCATGCTGGACGCCTATTGGGAGGCCCGGCCGATGACCGGGCGGGAGCGGCAGCGGTATCTGCCGATCTTCCGGCGGATCTCGCCGATGGTGGACATGAGCCAGGCGTGGTACTGCGAATACATCTGGTACGACGGCACGAACGCGCCGGAGTGCAGGCTCGATATGTACGATGCGGACGGCGAGCTCCTTCCCAAGTGGCGCGAATGAGCCGACCTATTTTTTAATGTTTCGAGGGCTTGACAAATACCCGGAAGGGGTATATAATGCTTCCGTGTGATAGATACCCCTATAGGGTATATGCGGAGGCGCTGACCATGACAGACACAAATGCCCACGCCGGCCGGAAGAAGGTCCGGGACGAGAAGGAGCACCGCGATCTGATGAACCGCCTGAAGCGGATCGAGGGGCAGGTGCGCGGCCTGCAGCGGATGCTGGATGAGGACGCCTACTGCCCGGCGACGAGCTGATGGGCACGCTGCAAAAGCTGATGAAATAAGGTTGAGGGTGGTCTGTGATGGAACAGTATAACGTGACCGGCATGAGCTGCGCGGCCTGCTCCAGCCGCGTGGAGAAGGCGGTGCGCGGCGTGCCGGGCGTCACGTCCTGCGCCGTGAGCCTGCTGACGAATTCCATGGGCGTGGAGGGGACGGCCTCCTCCGATGCGATCATCCGCGCCGTGGAGGCCGCCGGGTACGGCGCGTCGCTGAAGGGCGCGGAAAAGAAGGCGTCCTCCGGGGATTCGCCCTCGTGGGCCGACGCCGAGGCGCTGAAGGACCGCGAGACGCCGAAGCTGAAAAAGCGGCTCCTATTCTCTGTGCCGATCCTGCTGGTGCTGATGTATTTTTCGATGGGCCACGGCATGTGGGGCTGGCCCGCGCCCGCGGCGTTTGACAACCTCGTGTTCCTGGGGCTGTTCGAGCTGCTGCTGGCGGTGATCGTGATGATCGGAGCTGTTTCTGATGATCCTCGCGCAGGGCGAGGGCGCGCGACGTGGTGATGAAGTACGGCATGAACCTGTACTTCGAGTCCGCGGCGATGATCCCCACGCTGATCACCATCGGCAAGATGCTGGAGGCGATGTCGAAGGGCCGCACGACGGACGCATTGAAGGGCCTGATGAAGCTCGCGCCCAAGAGCGCCGTGCTGCTCAAAGACGGCGTGGAGACGGAGGTCGGCATCGAGGAAGTCAACGCCGGCGATATCTTCGTGGTGCGCCCGGGCGAGCAGATCCCGGTGGACGGCGTGATCGTGAAGGGCATGACGGCGGTCAACGAGTCCGCGCTGACCGGCGAGAGCATCCCCGTGGACAAGGCGGAGGGCGACGCGGTCTCCGCCGCGACGATGAACCAGCAGGGCTACATCGAGTGCCGCGCGACGCGCGTCGGCGAGGACACCACGCTGGCGCAGATCATCCGCACCGTGTCGGACGCCGCCGCCACCAAGGCCCCGCTGGCCCGCATCGCGGACAGGGTGTCGGGCATATTCGTGCCGACGGTGATCGGCCTGGCGCTGCTGACGCTGGCCGGATGGCTGATCGCGGGCAAGCCCTTTGCCTTCGCCATCGCCCGCGGCATCTCCGTGCTGGTGATCAGCTGCCCGTGCGCGCTGGGGCTGGCGACGCCGGTCGCCATCATGGTGGGCAGCGGCGTCGGCGCGAAGACCGGCGTGCTGTACAAGACCGCCGCCGCGCTGGAGGGCGCGGGCCGCACGCAGTTGATCGCGCTGGACAAGACGGGCACCGTGACGGAGGGACAGCCGCGCGTGACGGACGTGATCCCCGTCGGCGTTGACAGGGACGAGCTGCTCGTCCTTGCCGCGTCGCTGGAGAAGAACAGCGAGCACCCGCTGGCGAAGGCCGTGACCGCCGAGGCGGAGGGCCTGGCGCTTTCCGAGGTCGGCGACTTTGAGGCCCTGCCCGGCCACGGCCTGCGCGCCCGTCTGGACGGCAGGGAACTGCTGGGCGGGAGCCTGAAATACCTCTCGGACAGGGGCCTCGTGGACGCTTCCGTCACCGCGCGGGCCAATGCCCTCGCCCAGGAGGGCAAGACGCCGCTGCTGTTCGCCTGTGACGGCGCGCTGATCGGGCTCATCGCGGTGGCGGACCCCATCAAGCAGGACTCCGCGCAGGCCATCCGCGAGCTGCGCGGCATGGGCATACAGACCGTCATGCTGACCGGCGACAACGCGCGCACCGCGCAGGCCATCAGCCGACAGGCGGGCGTGGACCAGGTCGTCGCGGGCGTGCTGCCGGAGGGCAAGGCGGAGGTCATCCGCAAGCTGAAGCCGCTGGGGAAGGTCGCGATGGTCGGCGACGGCATCAACGACGCCCCGGCGCTGACGGTGGCGGACAATGGCGTCGCCATCGGCGCGGGCACGGACGTGGCCATCGACGCGGCGGACATCGTGGTGATGAAGAGCCGCCTGACCGACGTGACGGCGGCGATCCGGCTGAGCCGCGCCACGATCCGCAACATCCATCAAAACCTGTTCTGGGCGTTCTTCTACAATGCCATCTGCATCCCGCTGGCGATGGGGCTGTACGGCATCGAGATGAAGCCCATGTACGGCGCGGCGGCCATGGCGCTGTCCAGCTTCTTCGTGTGCATGAACGCGCTGCGGCTGAACCTGGTCAACCCCCACGACGCCAGACATGACAGGAAGGGCAAGCCCATTCCCGCGGAGGCGCTCTCCGGGATCGTCGCCGCGGCAACCATAAAGGAGGAAAAGACGATGAAAAAGACCCTGAAGGTGGAAGGCATGATGTGCGGCCACTGCGAGGCCCGCGTGAAGAAGGCGCTGGAGGCCGTTCCCGGCGTGGAGAGCGCCGCGGCGGACCACAACAGCGGCACCGCCGTGGTGACGCTGAGCGCGCCCGTGGAGGACGACGCGCTGCGCGCCGCGGTGGAGGCCCAGGATTACAAGGTCCTCGGC
>CACYET010000315.1 GCA_902773515.1 uncultured Eubacteriales bacterium
CGCCGCGTGTCGTTGCTGCCGGTGCCGGCGATCAGCGGCACGCGCCCCGCGATGCGATCGACGGCGCACTCGAGGATCGCGGCGTGCTCGGAGGCGGTCAGCGTCGCGGGCTCGCCCGTCGTGCCCAGCGCCACCAGCGCGTCCACGCCGCTGTCGATCTGCCAGTCGATCAGGCTTTCCAGCGCGTCGAAGTCCACCCGGTTCCCCCGAAACGGCGTCACCAGCGCCGTCGCGCAGCCGTAAAACAGGTTTCCGTGCATAAAAATCCCCCTTCCCGCACTGGTTCAGCATATGCGGGAGGGGAGGAAGGGTGAACGAAGGAGAGAGGGAGAGTTGAGAGTTTAGAGTTGAGAGTTTAGAGTGGAGTGTGGAGTGTGGAGTAAGCCGACATTCTCCGTAGGGGCGGCGTTGCGCCGCCCGCCCCTGCGCCCGCCCAAAAGCCTTCCCCTATGGGGAAGGTGGCTGGCCGTGGCCGCAGGCCTAGCGAAGCGTCAAGGCCAGACGGATGAGGTCGCCTCCTCGTACTCCCCGTAGGGGCGGCGTATCGCCGCCCGCCCCTGCGCCCGCCCTGCCGACCTACTTCTCCGCCGGGTTGATGTCCACGCCGGGGTAGCGCATCAGCAGCTCCGTCTGCTTGAAGCCGCACTTCTCCATCAGCTTCAGGATATGGGGGATGCGGGCGCGGACGTTGGCCTCGGCGCAGAACAGCCGCGCGCGCTCGAATTCCTCGCAGGCGAGGCCCAGCATGCAGGTGCCCACGCCCATGCGCCGCCAGCGCTTGCTGGTCTGGATGTAGCCGATGATGCCGGCGTAGCCCTCGCGCCAGATCAAAATCTCGCCCGCCATGCCGGTGGGGGACACGGTGAGGATGCGCGTGAAGCCCTCCCGGTCGATGTACGAGCGCAGCCACGCGAAGTCGTGGTCGGTGTTGTACAGCTCGTTGTAGCGCTCCAGGAAGAACTTTTGCTCGGTGGCGTCGCTCAGGTCGTCCTTCACCACCACGCACCCTGCGGGCAGCTTGTAGTCGCAGGCGAAGGGCAGGCGCAGCTGCAGCTGCACCAGGCCGTCGTTGTCCTTGAAGCCCATCGGCGCAAGGCTCTCGAGCATCTGGGCGTCGTCCGGGTCGCAGCGGGTGTAGAGCCGGCAGAACTTGCCCGAGGCGTTGCAGATCTCCCGCCCGCGCGCCACCGCCGCGCCCAGCAGCGCGTCGGGGATGGGGCTGCCCTCCAGCTGCAGGCGCACCTGCAATGGCCGCGCCGGATAGAGCGCCGGGTTGTCGTCGCAGTAGATGGTGCAGGCACCCAGCTGGGCCCCGCTGTATTCGTCGATGGCCAGGAACGTGTTTTCCACGGGCTGGCCGTCGACGCTCTCTCTGGCGTGTCGAAGCATCATAATGGCGCACCTCTTGCGTATTTCAGAGTATTATCGCTTGGGATCGTAGTCCTTCGGCGGGCGATGGTCCACGATGTCGATCTTGCGCAGCACCTGCTGGGTGACATCGATGCCCAGCGTGCGCGTCAGCTGCAGCCCGTACATCATCACGTCGGCGAATTCCTCCGCGATCAGGGCGACGCGCTCCGGGTCGCGGCCCTCCATCAGCGCGCGGACCTCCGGCGGGTTCAGCCATTGGAAGTGCTCCAGCAGCTCGCTCATCTCCACGGTCATGGCCATGGCCACGTGCTGGGGATTCTGCACCCCGTCCACGCCCCAGCCCTTGCGCAGGCACAGTTGGTGCACCTGCTCCTTCAGCTCGCTCAGCGTGGTGTTGCCGTCGTTCATCGTCGAAACCGGTCTTTCGTTCATACATATCACCTATGTTAGTTTAGTGCTTTCCCGCGAACTTGTCAAGAAAAATCAGTCGCCCTCCATCGCCCGGCGCAGCTTTTCCAGCGCCTTTTTCTCGATGCGGGAGACGTAGCTGCGGGAGATGCCCAGCGCCGCGGCCACCCGGTGCTGGGGCCAGGGCTCGCCGTCCGCCAGCCCGTAGCGCAGCCGCACCACCTGGGCCTCCCGCGCGTCCAGCGCGCTGTCCAG
>CACYET010000316.1 GCA_902773515.1 uncultured Eubacteriales bacterium
GCCGCGCATCCACGCCATGCCGCGCCCTCCTTGATGGATGATGGTATAAGTATACACCTATTATATGCCCCCGCGCGGGATTGCGCAAGGGGAAAGGGGAAAATTAGGAATGAGGAATGAGAAATGAGGAATTACAACCCCTCAGTCAGCTGCGCTGACAGCTCCCCTTACACAGGGGAGCCAAGGCTGCCGCGAATCCTCTCTGTAGGGGCGGCGATGCGCCGCCCGCCCTTGCCTCCCCTGTGTAAGGGGAGGTGGCCCGCAGGGCCGGAGGGGTTGTAAAAAGATCCTTCGCTGCGCTCAGGATGACAGGTCGACATTTGTCGTGCCGTTGTCATCCTGAGCGCAGCGAAGGATCTTTCTATTTCGCTATCCCTATCCCTATTCCTCTTCGTCCTCGAACGCCTCGTCGTCGTCGAAGTCGTCCGACTCGAAGATCTTGATCAGGGTCTCGGCCAGCGCCTCGTCGATGGGCACGAACTCCTCCTGATCCTCGCCCACCGGGCGGACCTCCATGATGAACACCTCCACGGGTTCATCCTCGTCGCCTTCCTCGTCGTCCTCCACATACTCGGTCAGCAGCGCGTATTCCTTGCCCTCGTAGGCCAGGTAATCCAGAACCTCCATGGTCAGCTCGTTGCCGGCGTCGTCCTCGAATACGACAAGATCCCTCTCCTCGTCCATGTTCATCACGGCCTCCTTCATTCAAGACTGCGGTCATCCGCGCATCCATTATACCGGATGCGCGGCAAAAGCGCAAGGGGGCGCGTCAGTCTTCGAGGGCGTAGGTGATGGTCACGGTGGCGGTCACCTGCTGGCGAGCGGGCATCAGCTGCGTGCCCGCGCCCATGCCGGCGTCCTTGGTGATGGAATAGGCGTTGCGCTCGTCGTAGTAGTTCATGTCGGCGTTGTCGACGATCTCCACGATCGCGCCCAGCTTCACGCCCGCGGCGTCCGCGAGCACGGCGGCCTTCTTCCCGGCGCTCTCGACGGCCAGCTGCAAGGCCTGTTCGCCGGCCTCGGCGGTGTTGGCGGCGCTGAAGTCCACGTAGTCGAGGCTGTTGGCCCCGGCATCGAACGCGACGTCGATGTACATGCCCACGTTATCCGGGTCGTTCACGACGACGTTCAGCGAGTTGTAGGCGGTGTAGCTGGAGATGGTCTCGTCGCCGTTGTCGTCGTAGCTGTAGTTGGCGTAGACGCCGATGCCGCTGCTGGAGATCGCGCCGTCCTCGATGCCGGCCTCGCGCAGCGCGGCGATCACCGCGTCCATGCGCTCGTTCACCGTGCGCTGCGCGCGCTTCACGTCCGGGGCCACCTCGCGCACGCCGAGGCTGACCGTCGCGCGGTCGGCGTCCACCGTCACCACGCCCACGCCCTGCACCCTGAGGGTGCGCTGTCCGGCGCTCGCGGCCTCCGCCAGAGCGCTTCCCGCCAGCAGCATCGCCAGCGCCATCAGAATTGCCAATGCCTTTTTCATATCTCTTGCCTTCCTTCCGTATTGTTCGTCGGCATCATGGAAAACCCCCGCCGACAGTCATTCGACGGGGCTCCTCGTGAAAAAGTTGCAGGTTTTTGATTATTCTTCTGTTTTTTCGATCACCAGCAGCACCAGCACGCGGCCCTCGTCGGTCAATTCGGGCGGCTGGGCCGGATTGGCGGAGTCGTCCACCTTCGAGACCGCCTCGAAGAACTCCGCCGCGCTGCCCGCGTCCAGTTCCACGTACACGTTCGCGCCGCCGTCCTCGAGTGTCTGCACGTCGGCAACGCCCTCGAACTCGCCCGCCAGCTCTGTGACCAGCGTGCAGGCGATCTCCACGCTGCGGGATCGGATCGTGTACTCGCAGGCGGGGGAGCGCTGCGCCAGCGCCGCGCACTGCGGGGCCGCGGCCTTGTCGACATCCTCGAAGGTGTCCTCGAAGGCGTCCTCCGATTCGGCCGCGTCGGCTTCCACATAGGCGTTGGCCTCCGGCTCGGCCGCGTCGGCCTCCTCGTCGTCGATGCTCACGTCCATGGCCGCGAAGCTGCCGAA
>CACYET010000317.1 GCA_902773515.1 uncultured Eubacteriales bacterium
ATGCCGATCACGGTCATCCCTAACCTGTTCAACCTCAGCTACGTGGAGAACCGCGGCATGGCCTGGGGGCTCATGCAGGGATACGTGTGGCCGCTGGCGGCGTTCGCCTGTGCTGCGATCGCGGTGCTGATCTGGAAGCGCCGTTCCATCTTCCCTGCCGGGGTGACGGGCACGGTGGCGGAGCTGCTGCTGCACGCCGGCATACTCGGTAACCTGATCGATCGGCTGGCGCGCGGGTGCGTGATCGACATGTTCGACTTCCACTGGGGGCCTCACCATTTCCCGTGCTTCAACGTGGCCGACTCGTTCATCACCGTCGCCGCCGGCCTGCTCATCGTGATGGGCGTTGTGGAGAGCTGGAAGGAGCAGCGGCTGAAGAACAGGAAGGGCGACGCGCGCCATGGTCAGGCGTGACGCCTACCTCCTCGCCGGACCTACCGCGAGCGGCAAGTCTGCCGCTGCCGCGCTGCTTGCGCGCCGCATGGGCGCAGCGATCCTGAGCGCGGACTCGATGCTGGTGTACAAGGGCATGGACGTTGGGACGGCGAAGCCATCGGCCGACGAACGCGCGGAGTTCTCCATGGGTGGAATCGACCTCGTGACACCCGCCGAACACTTCTCGTCCGGCGCATGGCTCCGTGCGGCAGCACGCTGGCTCGCCGCGGTGCCGGCAGGGCGCCCCGTCGTGATAGTCGGCGGCACGGGCCTCTACTTCTCGGCACTGCTGCGCGGGCTCGACCGCAAATGGACGCTGCCGCCGCCGGCCTATCCCGTACTGCAGCTAGACCGTGCCGTCCTGCACGCGCGAATCGCCGCCCGCCTCGACGAGATGCTGGCAGGCGACGCGTGGATTGACGAGGTTAAGCGGCTTTTGGAGGACTATCCTGTCTGGTCCGACACGGCGCAGGTGGCGATTGGCTACAGGGAAATAGCCGCCATGCTTAAGGCCGATAAGGAATTTAAGGTAGATAAGGTCGTTAAAGACCTTGAAGCCTTTACTGACCTTAAAGACCTTGCCGACATTAAAGCCAAGATACTCGTGCGGACGCGGCAGCTCGCCAAGCGGCAGGACACTTGGTTCCGCCACCAGTCGACGCCGCTGTACGTGCAGGTAGGCGATACCGCCGAAAAGACGGCGGAGAACGTTTGGCGCACTTGGCAGGGAAAGGGGCCGTGGCAGGTGTCGCTGCCCGAGGAAGGAGAGCAAGATGCTTCTTGAGGTTATGAACCTGCGCGTGGCCTTCCGCCGCGACGGACGCGAAATCGTGCCTGTGCGCAACGTCAGCTTCACGGTACCCGAGCACGGGCGCGTGGCGCTGGTGGGCGAATCTGGGTGCGGCAAGTCGCTTACGGCCCTGTCGCTCAAGCGTCTCTCGCCTACCGATCGCGCCACCGTGTCCGGCACGATCAAGGCGCCGGAGCGCATCGCCTACGTCTTCCAGAACCCGTCGGACTCGCTCAACCCGGTGATGCGCATCCGCGACCAGATCCGCGAGGCGTTGCCGGGCGGCATGGACCGCGCCGCGCAGGACGAGCGGATCGTCCAGCTGCTGGAGCGCACCGGCCTTCCGGACCCGCAGCGCGCCGCCCGCGCCTACCCGTGCGAGCTTTCGGGCGGACAGCAGCAGCGTTGCATGATCGCGATGGCGCTCGCCGCCTCGCCCGACCTGCTGGTGGCCGACGAGCCGACCACGGCGCTCGACGTGACGACGCAGAAGCAGGTGCTGGAGCTTATCGACTCCCTTGCCGCAGAGACGGGCATGGCCGTGCTCCTCATCACGCACAACCTAGGCCTTGTGGCCGGACGCATGGACTTCGTCAACGTGATGTACGCCGGGCAGATCGTCGAGGCCGGGCCGGTGGTCGACGTGCTGGCCGACCCTCGGCATCCCTACACCAAGGGACTGCTCGCGGCGGTGCCAGCGCTGGACGCGCCTCGTGACGCGCCGCTCGCCGACATCCCCGGCACGGTGCCGCCGCCCGACCGCTGGCCGCCCGGATGCGCGTTCGCGCCGCGGTGCGCGATGGCGA
>CACYET010000318.1 GCA_902773515.1 uncultured Eubacteriales bacterium
ATTGTTTCCCTGCTGCTTGCGCTGATGATGCTCCTGTGCATCACCCCCGTGCTGGCGGAAGAACCCGTGACCATCCATGTGTATGGTCTGGGCGCAACCATCCCCGAGACCGATCCGGTGCTGCCTGAGCTGGGCAACCGTCTGGGTCTCAAGATTGTGGTGGATACCGCCGCGGGCGGCGCGGATGCGGCCACCGGCCTGATGACCCGCATGATGGATAATGACATCCCCGACGTGTTCCGCGTTGGCGACCTGAACAACCTGGCGGTGTACCATGAGTCCGATGCGGTGCTGGATCTCACGCCGTACCTCGACCAGATCCCCTCTGTGGTTGCGGCCTTCCCGGAAACCGATTGGGCGCGCCTGACCATTGATGGCGGCATCTACGGCATCCCGCGCCGCGGCGAGGTCAACTACATGGACTACTTCATCCGCAAAGACTGGATGGAGAAGCTGGGCGCCAAGTACCCGACCACGTTCGACGAGCTGTACGACCTGTGCGTGCAGGTGCGTGACGCTGACCTGGACGGCAACGGCGTGAACGACACCTATCCCATCAGCGGCAGCAAGCTGGAGAGCCGCGCCGGTACCCTGAACATGTTCTTCACCGCCTATGGCGTGACCCAGCCCAACACCCTGATGATCAAGGACAACCAGGCGGTCTGGGCCTGCACCGATCCGGCCTACAAGCTGGCGCTGACCGAGATCCGCCGCTTCATGGAAGCCGGCCTGATCGACCCTGAGTTCGTCTCCATGAACGAGGATACCCTGCGCGAGAAGATGTCCATGGGCAAGGTGTTCCTGGCGAACGGCGGCTGGTGCGCCTTTGCCAAGCAGGCGCAGCAGCTTCTCCAACGTGTATTCCTTCAGCCCCGACCTGGCGGATGACCCGGAGAAGCTGGCGGCTGCGCTGTCCATCTTCGAGTACACCATCTCCGGCGAGGGCGACGAGCTGCTGTGCTACGGCCTGGAGAACGTGCACTACACCAAGGAGAATGGCGTCATCACCAAGCTCCCGGCAATGAACGAGCTGGGCTATGGCTGGGCCATCCAGTTCACCGGCCGCAATGACATGGTCTACTGCATGACCAAGTTTGCCGAGTGCGCGGACGAGATCGAGCACGCTGCCAACGAGGTACCGATTCTTACCCATTATGAGGCGCTGGTCAGCCAGCCCGAGGGTGTGAACATGGCCGACCTGAAGGCGTATGAGTCCGAGCAGCTGATCGCTTTCATTTACGGCACCCGCCCCATGGAGGAGTACGACAATTTCGTGCAGGAGCTCTACAACCTGTACAACCTGGGCGCGTACCTTGACGCCGCCACCGAGACCCTGACCGAGCTGGGGTACATCAAGTAATCAGCCTTTTGTATCGGAGAGGGGCAGCCACGCCCCTCTCCTTTTCAGTCAATCAGGGACTGCGGGAAATGTGCAAGGGACGAAGAAAGGCATCACTGCAAAAAGCGCTTCAAAGAAAACGGCGGGCACCGTCCGTCCGAGGAGGTTTGTATGAAAGCAGTCATTTTGGGAGGCACCCTTTCGGCGATCCGGGAGGCGCTGCGTCTCCGGGCGGCAGGGTGGTCCGTGCTGCTGTGCGCGCAGAGCACCTATCTGGCGGAGGATGTCACGGCAACATGGCATGGCTATGGCGTGTGCCATCAGGCATGGCTGGGTGACAGGCTGGCCGCCGCCGGGCTATGCGTGGAGCCTCCCTTCCTCCCCGGAAGGATCAAAAAAGAAGCGCTCCGGGTGCTGCTGGATGCGGACGTGGAGGTTCGCTTCATGACCCGGGCTGCGGGGCTGCTCCAGGAGGAGGGGCGCGTCTGCGGCGTGGTGCTGGCGCGCAAGGGCGGCCTTGCCCAGGAAAGGTGCGACCTCCTGCTGGATGCGACCCTCTATCATGTTGCTTCCGCGCGGCTGACACAGCGGGCGGTGCTCGTTCCGGCAGGCAGCGAAGTGAGCTTCTCGCTGGAATACCGCGGCATCACGCTGACGCAGGATGTACTCCCGCTATCGGATCACGAAGTGCTGGAGCGCGGGCCTGTTGCACAGGACCACGCCTACCTGACCGCGACGCACACCTTTGCGCAGGATACGCCGCTGGAGGGGGCGCATACGGCGCTGTGGCGCTGTGCGCTTCATGCGGCCAAACGACTGGCGCAGGATGAACGGTTCCCGCATCTGGAAATGACCAATGCCCTGCCGGCTCAGGTTTTCATGGAATCGCCTGAAATGGAGCAGGCCGTGGAGATCACGGACGGTTTCAGCTTTGATGCGTCGTGGGCAGCGTATCCCGTCTGCCCGGCGCAGGTGCTGGTCTGCGGCGCAGGTACGGCTGGAATCCGCGCCGCGCTGGCTGCTGCGCCGGCGGGAGACGTGCTGCTCACGGAGTTCTTCCCCTATCCAGGCGGCACGCGGACGATGGGCGGTATCCAGTGGCTCTACTACGGCAACAGAAGCCCGCTGTTCCAGAAGATGTTTGCGGAAATCGAGCGCTATGCGGGCGGTCTGACGCACGGGAGGACGTATTCCCACTTTGGCTCCGCCGAGGCTTTCCTGTATCTGGAAAAGCTATGGGACAGCGGCATTGCGTACCGACCCGACACGCTGGTCTGCGGTGCGCGCCTGAGCGGGGGGCGCATCTCGGAGGTATTGTGCGTGTCGGCGGGGGAAATCTTTGTTGTGCATCCGA
>CACYET010000319.1 GCA_902773515.1 uncultured Eubacteriales bacterium
GGATTTGCCGACCGGGGATTCTTGCTTGTTGTCACCTTGTTTTTTGTCCAATCAACAAGCAAGAATCACAAGGCAAATCCGGAGGGGGTGGCAGTGGCGGGGGAGCTTGCTCCCCCGTCCACATCAGTTCTCCCTGACCCACTCATCCTCCGGCAGGCTCTCGAGGATCTGCACGGTGGCGTCGGCGGAGGGATAGCTCCAGGTTTCCTCGGCGGGCGTGGGGGACGGGGTGGGCGTGGCGTCCGGACCGGGCGTCGCGCCGATCTGGCCGGGCACGCGCGTGGCGTTGCCCACGACGGGCAGGGCCTCGTCGCGGTCGGTCTCGATCACTTCGCGCAGCACGAACACCTCTTCGATGTGCTTGAAGTCCGCCGACGGGGCGATCACGGCGTAGCTGCCCTCGCTGCCGGCGTCCATGGACACGGCGGTGACGGTGCCGATGTGCAGCCCCTTCGGGAACAGCGAGTCCGTGCCCGAGGTGATCACCGCGTCGCCCGGCATGATACTGTTCAGGTTGGGCAGGTAGTACACGAAGCACTGGGCGTCGTCGTCGGTGGGGGACACGCGCCCGCGCATGATGCCGTTGTCGCGCGTGCTCTGCACCATGCAGGCCACGGCGCTGCGGGAGTCGATGATGCAGATGACCTTGGCGTAGTTCATGCCGGCCTCGTAGACGCGGCCGATCAGCCCGTCGCCGTTGACCACGGACATGCCGGCGTTCACGCCGTCGTTCTTGCCGCGGTTGATGGAGAAGGTCTCAAACCACTGGCCCGGGTCGCGGGCGATCACGCGCGCGAAGATCGGGTCCAACGCCTCGTAGCGGCTCTTCGCGTCCAGCGCGGCCTGAAGGCGCTCGTTTTCGCGGATGGCCTCCTGCGCGCTCTGCAGTTGCAGGCTCAGCTGTTGGTTCTCCACGGCCAGGGCTTCATAGTCGTCCTCCAGCTTGTCGTAGTCCCGCCAGCGCTGCGCGAACTGGCGCACGCGCTCGGTCGCGCCGGTGAACACGCTCTGCACGCGGCTGAACAGCGAGCCGATGCCGTTTTCGGCGATCGAGATCTCGCTGCTGTTGCGCAGCACCAGGAAGAACACGATGGCGGCGACCGCCAGCAGCACCAGCACCGAAAACAGCACGCGACGGCGCGCGAGCTGCGCCCGGCGCTGCTCCTGCGCCGAACGCCGCACCCGCCGCCCCTTCGCGGCACGCTGCTTCTTTGGAGTCTTTTTAGGCATCGCTATCTTTGTCCTCTCTTTGAGGAAGGTTGGTTTCAACGAGAGTTTAGAGTTCAGAGTTTAGAGTTTAGCGAATAGCTGGATAACGAATTTTGAAAACGGTATCTCAACTCTAAACTCTCCACTCTTAACTCTTAACTCTATATTTCGATGAGGCATCCGCTCTGCTCGAACTTCGTCATCATGCGGTCGCTGGAGGCGATCATGCAGCAGCCCATCGCCACGTCGTCCTGCGGGGTCTCGCCGATGGTCACGCGCAGGCCCAGCATCTCGCCCAGCCGTTCGCCCAGGCCCTCCAGCAGCGCGCCGCCGCCGGACAGGTAGAGCCCCTGGGGCAGTATGTCCTCCGCCAGCTCCGGCGGGATGTTCTCAAACGCGTCGCGGATGTTCTCCACCAGCGCCTCCAGCGGGGGCTGGATGGCGTTGTGCACGTCCGCGGCCGTGATCTCCACGGTGTTGGGCTTGCCGCTGGCGGCGTCGCGGCCGCGCAGCGTGACGGTCTGGTGCAGAAGCGACGGCGAGCGCACGGCGCTGCCCAGGTCGATCTTGAGATCCTCCGCCGTGCGCTGGCCGATGACCAGCCCCTTCTCGCGGCGGATGTAGCGGATGATGGCCTCGTCCAGCCCGGCGGAGCCCGTGCNTCCGTGGTGGAGCCGCCGATGCACACCAGCAGCGACCCGCGCGGCTCCTCGATGGGCACGCCCGCGCCCACGGCCGCCGCCACGCTGCTGCGCACCATGGCGCTGCGCCGCGCCCCGGCCGTGCGCACGGCCTCCTCCAGCGCGTTCTGCTCCACGCGCGTGCAGCCCTGCGACATCGACACCACCAGCCGGTTCTTCTCCAGCGCGCGCCGCTTGCCCAGTGCCTTGTCCGCCAGGCGCTGGATCAGCGCCGTGGTCAGCTCGATGTTGCCCACGGCCCCGTCCATGATGGGGCTGATCAGCGCCACGTCCTTGGGCGTGCGGCCCAACATCTGCCGCGCGTCGCGGCCCACGGCCAGGATCTGGTCGGTGTCCTCGCGCAGCGTCAGCACGTAGCTGGGCTCGCGCAACACGATACCTTCATTCTCCAGGCAGATCGTCACGTTGGCGGAGCCCAGGTCGATGCCCACGCCGCCGGTTGAAAAAACGCCCATAACAAACCTCCGGTTTGAGAGTGGAGAGTTGAGAGTGGAGTTGTGGTGCAAATCCCTTGCGGGATTTGTTTGGATTCAACAGGAGACGAGCCTTGCAAGTCGGTCGTAATAATGGTCGAAGAAATCCGTCAGGATTTCAACCAGAACTCTACTCTAAACTCTAAACTCTTAACTCTATTCCTCGTTACATCCCAAAATCCGCCAACATCTCCTTGACCTCGAGCACGGGGAAGCCGATCACGTTCTCCAGCTCGCCGTCGAGCCTCGACACGAACGCGCCCGCCCCGCCCTGGATGGCGTAGGCCCCGGCCTTGTCCATCGGCTCGTCGGTCGAGATGTAGGCGTCGATCTCCGCGTCCGTCAGGGCGCGGAACGTGACGCCGGTGCGCACGGCGCGGGTTTCGCTCCGGCCCGTGGCGACGTCCAGCACGCAAACGCCGGTGAACACCTCGTGCTCGCGGTCCGACAGCGCCTTCAGCATCGCGCGGGCGTCCGCGGCGTCGGCGGGCTTGCCCAGCGGCGCGCCGTCCAGCGACACCAGCGTGTCCGAGGCGATCACGACGCCCTCCTGAAAATGCTCCGCCGCCGCGCGCGCCTTGCGCTGCGCCAGCGTGAACACGATGTCCCGCGCGTGGCCGGTCACGTGCTCGTCCACGTCCGGCGCGCAGATCTCAAATACGTAGCCCATCTTTGCCAGCAGCTCCCGCCGCCGGGGCGACCCCGAGGCCAGGATCAGCTTCTTGTTGCCGTTTGACATGAAAAACCTCGTCAGCGCATAATTCTACATTCTATACCATCAAACATTATACCACACATTTTCCGCGAATAAAAGCGATTCCCGGCTTTGACCGGGAATTGTCACGAACATATTACACATAAAAAACATTGCGGGGGAGGGAATAGGGAACAGGGAACAGGGATAGTGTAGGGGCGGCGATGCGCCGCCCGCCAAAAGCCAGTGATCCAGATTGCCTGACTACTGTCCCGGCTTCCTGAATTCGAGCAGGTCCCCGGGCTGGCAGTCCAGCGCTTCGCACAGCTTCGCCAGCGTGGAGACCTTCACGGCCCTGGCCTTGCCGTTTTTCAGG
>CACYET010000320.1 GCA_902773515.1 uncultured Eubacteriales bacterium
GGCCGATGTTGGCAAAGCCCGCCTTCTCCACCACGATGGCGGCCAGCGTGGCGAATATGATCGGCGCGGAGATGCGAATGATGGAGAAGAAGAACTCCGGCGTGGCCAGTATTTTCAGGAAATTAAGCATTGGTGACGCCCTCCTTCCGCGCTTTTGCCAGCTTGATCTCCTCCTCGGCAGACTTCACCACCAGCTTCTGCCGGTAGCCCGACAGGAATTGCTCCGCCGCGAAGAACAGGAAGATGACGCCCTGCACGATGTCGATCAGCTGCGCGGGCACCTTCGCGTAGGTCGCCATCAGGTCGCAGCCCTTGGACAGGTAGGCCATGAAGAACGCGGCGAACGGCACCATGTAGGGGTTGTTGCCCGCCAGGATCGCGATGGTGATGCCCGTCCAGCCGTAGCCGGGCAGCGCGCTCCAGGAAAAGCTGGTGTAGCGGCCGAGCATCTCGATGCCGCCGCCCGCGCCCGCCAGGAAGCCGCCCAACACCTGCGAGAGCACGATGATCATGCCGACCTTCATGCCGGAGTACTTGGCGAAATCCTGGTTGATGCCGATCATGCGGATGGCGTAGCCCCAGCGCGAGCGGTACATGAACAGCCCGCAGAGGATCACCGCGGCGATGGCGATCACGAAGCCCCACGAGAGCTTTGCGCCGCTGAACACCGAGTTGTTCACGATCGGCGCGATGGCCGATGTCTCCTTAAAGGGATAGGACATGATCTGCCCGCGCGTCTTGTCGGCCAGGTAGGTGTTCATCAGGAACTTGATCACGTACATGATGATGTAGTTCAGCATCAGCGAACACACCATCTCGCTGACGTTCAGCTTTGTCTTGAGCAGCGCCGGCAGCAGCATCGTCACCGCCACCGCGATGCCGCCCAGCAGCACCGCGGCCACCGGATGCAGCCACGCGGGCAGGGGCAGGTAGATGGCCGCCATCGCCGACACGAACGCGCCCAGCATGATGCCGCCCTCCGCGCCCAGGTTAAACTGGTTGGCGGAGAACATGATGCACACCGACAGGCCCGTGAACGTGGTCGGGATCATCGCGGCCAGTATGTCGGCCAGGCGCTTGGCCTCGAAGGCGGTGCCGTTCTTCTTGCTGAAGCGGAACACCGGGCCTGCCAGCATTTGCTTCAGCGCCTCGCGCGTCGCGTCCAGCTTTTCGGCGAAGGTCGCGCCGGCGGAGCTGATGAAGATGAGGATCGTCGCGACCAGCAGCGCGATGAGTATGGCGACGAGGCTGCGGATGATCGTAAACCGCAGCTGGCGTTTCTTAGTCATGGCAAACCCTCCTTACTTCCGCGTCGCTCTGCTGCTTCAGGCCCAGCATGTACTCGCCCATGATCTCGTCCGTCAGGCCGGACGTGTCGTCGAAGTACGCGGCGATGCGGCCGTTGTGCATCACGATCAGGCTGTCGGACAGCTCCATGACCTCGTTCAGGTCCGCGGACACCAGCAGCACCGCGATGCCCGAGCGCGACAGCTCCACCAGCTTCTTGCGGATGAACTCCGTCGCACCGACGTCGATGCCGCGCGTGGGCTGGTCGGCGAGGATCAGCACCGGATTGTTGGAGAACTCGCGCGCCACGACGACCTTCTGGATGTTGCCGCCCGAGAGCATGCCCACGTGCTGGCTGCGGGACTTGCACAGCACCGTGAACTCCTGGATCAGCCGGTCGGACTCCTCGTGGATGGCCTTCATGTTGAACAGCGGGCCTTTGTTCAGGCGCTTGTCGCGAGCGAAACGCCCAGCTCGCGGATCTTCTGCTGCGGCAGGCCCAGTATGCTGGTGCCGTTCACCGTCGCCGTGCCGGAGTTGGGCACGTTGAAGTTGAACAGCATGTCCACGAGCTCCTTCTGGCCGTTGCCCTCGACGCCCGCGATGCCCAATATCTCGCCCTTGCGCACGTCGAACGACACCTTGTCCAGCATCTTCTTGCCCCACTCGTTCACGTACTCCAGGTCGCGCACGCGCAGCACGGTGTCGCCCGGGACGGCCCTGTCCTTCTGCACGCTGAGCACCACGTCGCGGCCCACCATCAGGCGCGAGATCTGCTCCTTGGTCACTTCGCGCGTGTTGTACACGCCCATGCTGCGGCCGTTGCGCATGATGGTCAGCCGGTCGGTGATCTCCATGATCTCGTTGAGCTTGTGGGAGATGAACACGATCGTATAGCCCTCGTCCTTCAGGTGCTTCAGCTCCACGAACAGCTCCGCGGTCTCCTGCGAGGTCAGCACGGCGGTGGGCTCGTCCATGATCAGTATCTTCGCCCCGCGCACCAGCGCCTTCAAAATCTCCACCTTCTGCTTCATGCCGACCGGGATGTCCATCACCTTGGCCTCGGGCTCGACGTGGAGGTTGAACTTCTCGGAGTACTGGCGCGTGATCTCGATGGCCTTGGCGCGGTCGATGAACAGGCCCGACTTCTTGGGCACCATGCCCAGCACCATGTTCTCCGCCACGGACAGGCTCGGCACCAGCATGAAGTGCTGGTGGACCATGCCGATGCCGTGGGCGATGGCCACGGAGGGCGAAGTGAGCTCCAGCTTTTCGCCGTTTACGATGATCTCGCCGCTGGTGGGCTGCTCCAGGCCGAAGAGCATCTTCATCAGCGTGCTCTTGCCCGCGCCATTCTCCCCCATCAGCGCGTGGATCTCACCCTTGCGCAGGTTGAAATCGACCCCCTGGTTCGCCGCGACGCCGTTGGGGTAGACCTTGGTGATGGACTTCATCTGGACGACAAACGTCTCGTTGGAGACGGCGTTCCCGTCTGGCATGGCATTTCCCTCCTCCTGTGTACGTGTGATCGCGAACTACGTATACAGAGGCTATTTCAAAACGCACAGGTTTACAATGGGTATTCAATTGTAGGGGCGGCGATGCGCCGCCCGCCGGGTACAACGATGCGATGTGTACTTTGGCGGGCGCCGCATCGGCGCCCCTACA
>CACYET010000321.1 GCA_902773515.1 uncultured Eubacteriales bacterium
CGGCGCATCGGCTGGACGGGCCCGCGCTTCGATCCCGCGCGCTGCCTGTTCCTCGACACCGAGACCACCGGCCTCTCCCACGGCGCGGGCACGGTGGCGTTCCTGGTGGGCGTCGGCTGGGTGGAGGGCGAGGAGCTTGTGATCGAGCAGTACATGCTGCGCGAATACGCCGACGAGCCGGAGCTGATCGACCGTCTCAGCCGCCGCATGGAGGGCTTTGACTGCGTGTGCACCTTCAATGGAAGGACGTTCGATATGCCGCTGCTCGAGACCCGCTTCACGATGTGCCGCATGCGAGACCGCTGGCGCGCGCTTGAGAACCTGGACCTGCTGCCGCCCGCGCGCCGGATCTGGAAGCTGCGCCTGGGCAGCTGCCGCCTGTCAAACCTGGAGGCGCAGATATTGGACGCGCCGCGCGAGGACGACCTGCCCGGCAGCGAGGTCCCCGCCCGCTTCTTCGAGTTCGTCAAGACGGGGGACGAGTCGCTGCTGGACGACATCGTGGACCACAACCGGCGCGACGTCGAGACGCTTGCCGCGCTGCTGATCCGGCTGTGCGACGTGAACGCCTGCCCGGAGAAGCTCACCGACCAGCGCGACCAGTTCAGCGCTGGCAAGGCGCTGGAAAGGCAGGGCGAGCTGGGACCGGCGCGGGAGCTCTACCGCGTGTCGGCCATTCCCAGGCCCGCCGGAACGCTGGCGTCGCTGGGCGGCGAGCGCGTGGCGGGCATGGCGAACTGGCGGCTGTACCTGCTGTGCCGCAAGTGCCGCGACTGGGAGGGCGCGCGGGACGTGCTCATGCAGATGCTGGGCCGCCGCCAGATGCCCGGCGCGGCGTGCACGGCGCTTTCAAAGCTGTACGAGCACCGCCTGCACGACCTGCGGCGCGCGCTGGAATACGCGATAAAATCAAAGGATTACCCGGACGGAGAGCCGCCGGAGGCGCTCGAGAGGCGCGCGGCGCGCATCCGCCGAAAGCTGGAGGAAGGGGAGAGGAGCCATGGGACTGTTTGACACCGCGAAGGCCGCCGTGATCGGCAACAAGGCGTATCGCACGCACGTGGACGCCAACAAGGTGGCGTCGGAGGGCAAGCCCGCCGAGGCCGGCGCGAAGTACGCGGAGGCGCTGCGCCTGTACGGGGAGGCCTACCGCCTGGGCAACGTCGCCCCGAACATCCTGCAGGGCTACGCGCTGCTGCTCCTGCGCGAGGGCCACTTCGACGAGGCGAAGGCGCTCCTGGAGAACCAGGCGAAGAACAAGGCGCTGTCGAAGGACGACTGGTTCCAGCTGCGCATGCAGTACGCCATCTGCCTGTGGTGCGCCGGGGACATCGACCGGGCCCTGGAGACGATGGGCCGCGCCGCGCAGTACAAGAAGAACGGCAGCGTCTACAGCACGATGGGCATGTTCTGGGTGGACAAGGCGAAGCAGACCGGCGAGTTTGCGGAGGCGCTCAAATTCAACGAGGAGGCCCTCGACTACGACGACGAGGACGCCGCCACGCTGGACAACCTGGGCCAGCTCTACGAGGCGATGGCCGAGGCGAACGCGGAAAGGGCTGCGGAGTACCGCGCCGCGGCGCTGAAATACTACGAGAAGGCTCACGAACAGAAGCCCCGCCAGATCACCACGCTCTACTACCTGGCGCGGATGTACCACCGGGACGGCGACGACGCTGTCCTTTACCGCCGAGGCAACAGACTTGACCCGCAGCGCGTCGCCCCTGGCGCGGGAAGTGGGATGAGGACACAGCGCAACGGGGACGCCTGCGAGGCGTCCCCGTTGCGCTATGCCCGCCGCCTTTTCGGCCTCATGTTCGCCAGCAGCGCCCCGGCGATCGCGCCGATGGCCGCCCCGATCAATATCTCGCCCAGCATTTCCCGGACCGCGAACGCGCTGCCGCCCAGCGCGACGTACAGCCCGTACCCCAGCGCCATGTAGACGATCGCCAGCGCCATCCCGGTGAAGAAGCCGCGCTCGCCGCCGCGCCCGACGGCGACATACGCCCCGAGCGCGATCGCCGCGACCTTCATCACCTGGTTCAGCGCCATGATCAGCCCGTCTGACATCCGCGCCAGCGCCGTCAGCGCCGCAACCGCCGCCATCCACAGGATCGTCAGCCCCACCGCGGCCAGCAGTCCCTTCACAAGCGACAGCGCCACGCGCCCCCGATTGACCGCCATATCCATACCCCCTCGAAGCCTTTTTTGCATCGTATGCCCGCCCGCACGGGCCCATGCCTGCGGCAAATGGCTCCCCAAAAATGCCTTTTTATGCGATCGACGCGCAAAATCGCCCGATTTTAACGGTTAATTTACCTTGCTAAACAGGTAAAGCGTTGATTTATCGCGCCCGTCAGGTATAATATCAGTATATTACATATAGAAGCGAGGCGATTGAATGAACACGACTGAGCTGGTGGTGTTTATCATCTACCTGGTGTTTATGATCGGTATCGGGGTGTACTTCTTCACGCGCTCCAAGGGTGCCAACGAAAAGGACTACTTCCTCGGCGGCCGAAAGATGGGCGCGTGGGTGTCCGCGCTGTCCGCCGGCGCGTCGGACATGAGCGCGTGGGTGCTGATGGGCCTGACGGCGTCGGTGTACGCCGCGGGCATGGGCCAGTCGTGGATCGCGATCGGCCTGGCCATCGGCTATTCGCTCAGCTGGATCTTTGAAGCGCCGCGCCTGCGCCGCTTCTCCATCGAGGCGAACGACTCCATCACCATCCCGCAGTACCTGACCAACCGCTTCCTCTCCAAGAACAAGGCGCTGCAGCTGATCTGCGCGGTGATCTTCGTGTTTGCCTACACGATCTACGCCGCCAGCAGCATCAAGGCGTGCGGCACGCTGTTCAACACCGTCGTGGGCATGAACGCCTCCACGGCCATGTACATCGCGGCGGCCATCATCATCGGCTACACGTTCCTCGGCGGCTTCTCCGCCGTGTGCTGGACGGACTTCTTCCAGGGCCTTCTGATGCTGGCGGCGCTGCTGATCGCCCCGATCTTCGCGCTGGCGCTGGTGAAGGGCGGCGGGGCCGCGACCGAGGCCGCGTTCCCCGAGAACTACTGGAGCTTCGCGAGCAGCTGGAAGGACATCGCCTCCGGCCTCGGCTGGGGCCTGGGCTACTTCGGCATGCCCCACATCATCATCCGCTTCATGTCC
>CACYET010000322.1:0-512 GCA_902773515.1 uncultured Eubacteriales bacterium
CGGTGGCCGAGGCCGTGCGCGGCATCGACCTGACGGTCGAGAAGGGCGACGTGTTTGGTCTTCTCGGCCCGAACGGATCCGGCAAGTCCACCACCATCAAGCTCCTGCTGGGGCTTCTCGCGCCGTCGGCCGGCACTGTCCGGCTGTTTGGCATGCCGCCGCGCACGCGAGCCGCACGGTCGAGATTGGGATACTTGCCGGAGCTTTCGTACCTGCATCCGTTCCTCACGGCGCGCGAGACGCTGCTCTACTACGCGGGACTTTCCGGGATGGGCGGCAAGGCGGCGAAGGCGAGGTGCGCAGAGCTGCTGGAGCAGGTGGGGCTCTCGGCCGTGGCGAACCGGGCGGTCGGCGGCTTCTCGAAGGGCATGGCGCGCCGCGTGGCGCTGGCGGCCGCGCTGGTGGCGAAGCCGGAACTGCTCATCCTCGACGAGCCGACATCCGGCCTGGACCCAATCGGCACTCGCGACGTGAAGGACCTGATACGCTCGCTCGCGCGGGACGGCGTCACC
>CACYET010000322.1:530-2213 GCA_902773515.1 uncultured Eubacteriales bacterium
GACCAGGAAGCAGGACGCGCGCTTCACCATCGCCGGGCTCGACGAGGAGCAGGCGAAGGCGTTTGCCGCCGAGGCGTCTGCCAGGTTTGGCAGGGAGGTGCAGTTCGACCATCCTCGCGTGCCGCTCGAGGAATTCTTCGCAGAGACTGTCGGGGAGGGGCGGTGAGGGAGTCCTTTCGCCTGACGCTGCGCGCGCTCGTGCGCGGCCACGTGCTGACGCTGCTGCTGGCGTCCGTGGCGCTCATACACGCGCTTTTCCCCGCGATCGTGCGCGGCGACAGAACGCCTGCCGGTTGGCGCGAGATGTTCATACGCGCCGTCCCCGGCTCGGTGGTGGCGGTTCTCGTGGTGGCCGTGCTGGCATGCGCATGCGGATTTTTCTCGCGCGAGCGCGAGACTTGCCGGCTGGCGCAGACTGTCATACGTCCCGCATCCGCCTTCTCCATTGCCGTAGGGCGCTGGATGGCGCTTTGCGCGGTGGCGGCGGCGGCGCTCGGGCTGAACGCGGTGCTGACGCTCGTGCGCTTCCCTGACGCGCCAAGCTGCCGCCACCATCTTGCGCCGGTGCTTCCGCCTCCTGTCGAGGTCGCGCGTCAGATGATGGAGGAGTACCTGAAGGATCCGTCCACGCCCGAGGCCGTGAAGAAGGCTCCGCGCCACAGGGTGCTTGAGCTTCTTACGAACAAGGAGACCGACAGGTACGACGCCATAAAGCCGGGGGAGAGCCAAGCGTGGACATTCGATACCGGCGGGGCGTGCAGCGGCCTTGTCGTGCGCGCCTGCTTCTCGTCGGCGTTCTCCCTGCGCATGTCCACCAGGGGGAAGTTGGCGCTGGGGGACCTGTCCGCGATAGTCTCCAACAACACGCAGGCGGTAGTGGAGTTCCCGCTGGTGGGCGTGCAGTCCGCCGCGTCGGCTACCAACGGCCTTGTGTTCACCAACACCGGGACCTCGCCCGTGATGCTGCGGCCGCGTCGCGACATCGAGCTGCTGCTGCCCGCAGATCCGTTCGTGGCGAACCTTGCGCGCGCAACGCTCCAGTCTTTCGCCACGATCGCGCTTCTGGCGGCGTTCGGGATATTCCTGTCTGCGGCGTTGTCGCGTCCCGTGGCCGTGTTCACCGCGCTTGTCCTTCTTGCCGTGGCGCTCATGGTTCCAAGCGCGGTCGAACAGTTCCCTGACGAGCTGGAGATATCGTTTGCCAACCGGATAGGGCTCTGGCTGTCGCGCGGCGTGAGCTTCGCGACCGCATCGTTCGTGGCGCCGTCTCCAGTGTCCGACCTTGCGTCCGGACGATGCATCGAGTGGCCTGCGCTCGCGCGGACTGTGCTTGAGGACCTTGTCGCCTGGCCGACGGCGCTCCTCGGGCTTGCCGCCGTGCTGGTCCGCCGTCATCCATTGGCATGAAGTTGTCGGGTGCACTTGCGCCGCGTTTCTGTTTGTAGTATCATATCAGCCCAAGGAGTACAAGAGATGAATACTGACGAAGTGCCGTACAAGACATATCTTACCGAAGCCGAGCTGCCGACAGCCTGGTACAACCTGCGCGCCGACATGAAGAAGAAGCCCGCGCCGCTGCTGAATCCGGGGACGCTCAAGCCTGTTACCGCAGAGGAGCTGGAGCATGTGTTCTGCAAGGAGCTCGTGCGCCAGGAGCTGGACGACACTACGCAGTTCATCCCG
>CACYET010000323.1 GCA_902773515.1 uncultured Eubacteriales bacterium
GCGAGGCGGTGCATGTCCAGCGCGTGCGCCGAGACCTCCATGATCACGCACTGCATGCCCGCGTCCACCATGCGCCGCAGCAGCGTCTGCGTCTCGATGGGGTCGGGCGTGGTCAGGCGGTTGGGGATGGTCTCCTCGCCGATCATCGAGCACACCGTGCCGATCAGGCCGGTCTTGATGCCGGCGGTCTCCAGGATGCTCTTCACCAGGAAGCTGGTGGTGGTCTTGCCCTTGGTGCCGGTGATGCCCAGCATCATCAGCTTTTCCGCCGGGCGGCCATAATATTCCGCCGCGACGTAGGAAAGCGCCTTACGCACGTCCTCCACCAACACCTGCGGCACGTCCAGCGCCAGCCTGCGCTGCACCACGAGCGCCACCGCGCCCTTTTCAATGGCCTGCGGCGCGAATTCGTGCGCGTCCATGCGCAGGCCGGGCGTGCAGAAGAACAGCGCGCCGGGCTCCGCCTTTCTGGAGTCTATGCAGAGGGACGCGATCTCCGCGTCCATGTCGCCAAAGGTTTGCACCTTGCCGGGGATCGCCCCGATCAGCGCGTTCAGTTTCATCCGGAAGCCTCCCGAATCCTGGTAATATCATCAATGAGGGGTTCACGGCGGCTCGAAGCGCACCGTCACCCGCGTCGTGGGATTCACTTTCTCCCCGGCGGCGGGCGTCTGTCCGACCGCCAGCCCGCTGCCCTCGATCTCAAGCTCCAGCCCGTAGGAGTGCAGCAGGCGGTTCGCCTCCGTGCCCGTCACGTCCGGCACCGTCACCGGCGCGTTCGCCCGGGCATCCGCGCCCTCCACGTAGAGCATCACCAGCGCCCCGGCGTTCATCGTCGCGCCGCCGGCGGGCAGCTGGCCCTTCACGCGGCTCCCCGCGCCGTCGAGCACGCTGTCGAAGCCCGCGTCCTCCAGTGCGTGGATGGCGGCGTCCACGTCCATGCCCGTCACGTCCGGCACCCGCGCCTGTTCGGCGGGCGGCTCGTCCGTCTGGGGGGCCACGCCCATGTACACGAGCGAGCGCTCCAATATCTCCCGGGCGTAGGGCGCGGCGGTGACGGAGCCGAAGTCGATGGCCACGTCCGCCTCGTCCACGATCAATATCACCGCGATGCGCGGGTCGTCCGCGGGCGCGAAGCCCACGAAGGAACCGATGTGCTTCTCGCGGGACACCACGCCGTCCACGTACACCTGCGCCGTGCCGGTCTTGCCGCCCACGCGGTAGCCGGGAATGCGGGCGTTCTTGCCGCCGCCCAGCGCCACCACGTCCTCCAGCAGCCGCCGCATCGTGGCGGAGGTCTCCTCGGAGATCGGATGGCCGAGCACCTTCGGCTCGCCGCGCTCGATCACGTTCCCGTCGGCGTCGGCGATTTCCCGAACGACGTAGGGCCGCATCAGCTTCCCGCCGTTGACGGCCGCGCACACGGCCCGAAGCAGCTGCAGCGGCGTGACCGCCACGGACTGTCCGAAGCCGATGCGGGCGATGTCCACCCGTTTGACGGCGCTCTTTGCGATCACGATGCCCTCAGCCTCGCCGGGGATGTCCACGCCGGTCTTCCGGCCGATGCCGAAAGCGTCCAAGTATTGATAGAAGCGCTCCGCGCCCAGCCGCAGGCCCATCTCCACGAACACGGGGTTGCAGGAGTTTTGCAGCGCCTGGGCGAAGCTCTCCGCCCCGTGGGGCCTGCCCCAGCAGCGGATCCTGCCGCCCTCCACCACCACGGAGCCCGAGCAGTAGAAGCCCTCGTTCACCGACACCAGCCCCGCGTCCAGCGCGGAGGCGGCGGTGATGACCTTGAACGTGGAACCCGGCTCGTAAGCGTCGGTGATCGTGCGGTTGCGCAGCTTTTCAGTCAGCGCCTCCACGTCGTCGCGCGGCGGCTCGTTCAGGTCGAAGTCCGGCTTGTTCACCATGGCGAGGATCTCACCGGTGGCCGGGTCCATCGCCAGCACGCGCACGGCCCTTGCGTTGTTCGCGCGCAGCGCCTCGCGGGCGGCCTGCTCGCAGAAGCTCTGGATGGAAGCGTCGATGGTCAGCGACACGCTGCCGCCGTTCACCGCCGCGATGTACTCGCTCTGGCCGTAGCCCAGCGCGCGGCCCTTGCCGTCGATCTCCCGGAGCACGCGCCCGGCCTTGCCGGACAGGTAGCGGTCCAGCGACTGCTCCAGCCCCGCCTGGCCCACGCCGTCGATGGTGGTCAGGCCGATCAGCTGGGTGGCGAACGCGCCCATCGGGTAGTAGCGCTTGCTCTCCTCCTCCAGGTAAAAGCCGTCCAGCGCGTGGTTTCCGGCGGCGGCGTAGTCCGCCTTCATGCGCTTGAGCTGTTGCGCCGTCTCGCGCGGCAGCTGAC
>CACYET010000324.1 GCA_902773515.1 uncultured Eubacteriales bacterium
TGGGAGGGCTACGACGCGGATACCGGCGTTTTCAGCCGCAACGTGCTGTCTCTTGCGCAGATGGCGGGACAGGAGTTCAGCCTGCTCTATCCCGTGGACGGTGCAGACAATAGCAGCAATACTGCCTATCAGCTCAGCGCGCCGATGACGATGTATCGGTCGCTGCGGGTCACGGAGGAGCCGCTGCCCGAGGGCCCGATCACCATCGAATACTGGGCGAGGGATATGTTTATGCGGCCGCTGTCCATCGGCCGGGTGGAGATGTATTGGGACGGCCAAACGCTGATGCTGCCTCCTGGACAGGAATGGGAGGGCACGGTGACGGTCATCGCGCCGGAGGAATAGTACATGACACTGTTTTCAAAATACCGCGTGAACACCGGACGGCAGACCGAGGTGGATATTCTCAAGGCGTTCTGCATCGGCTGGATGATCCTGCTGCATACCCAGGAATGCCTGGCCGAAACGGAAAACCTGGTATTCACCATTTCGGATTACGCCTGCACCTTCAGCGGGGCGGCTGCGTTCATGATCTGCATGGGCTTGGGCACCTGTGTAGAAACGCGCTGCCGAACCTGATCGCCTGGTGGATTTCTGGAAGGCAGTTCTTCATCGCCAACGCCCTGCTGGTGGTCCAGGCGGACATCCTCTCCTTCGCGGGCCTGGCGTATATGCTGCTGGCGGCGCTGAAATCGCTGCGCGTGCCGGACCGGGGCGTGCTGGGCTTGGGAATCGGCCTGAACCTGGCCGCGGCGGCGCTCAACAATGTCGCGAAGCCCCCAGAGAACTACCTGCTCAGCCAGCTGGCGGGCTTCTTCGTGGTCACGGATGCCGAGCCCTACTTCACGCTGTGCAGCTACTTTGTGTTCGTGGCCTTTGGCTATTGGCTGGGCGGCGTCTATTGTTCTCTTAGTGTGGCAGGACATCGTAACACCACTCTCTTCGATTTCGTAACCATGCGTATTCTTGGCCTGAATGACAAGGGAGAACTGGCCTTTATTCTGGGCGAGGACCTGAAGGGCGATGGCGTGTGGAACGATCCGAACTGGAAAATCAAGATTGCGGACTGGGTCGTTGGCCTCGATTCCAACTGGCGGTATAACGATGTCCGCAACAACGCTGCTCCGTACTATGGCGGGAACGTGCCCTATTTTGAGAAGTACATGCGCGAGTTTTTCCCGATTGCCTACGGCTTTGAACCGTGTGGCGCTATGAATGCGGGGACGGTCACGTACGTGAACCAGGGCCAGAGCGTCTATTTCGCGAACAACTATGAGCATGCGGACCATTCGCGGGTGCGGTTCATCTGCGATGCGAATGGATTCCAGTGGCGCGTCGCGAACGCCATCGAGAAGGATACAGCCGGATTCGGGCCGGGTGAATACGACCGCGAGGTGCGTGAAGGCCGCGTGAACCACGACAACTACTACATATTCGATGCAGGCCAGTGGCGCGCCGCGACCCCGCAGGAGGCCGACGGCTTTACCGACATCGTGGATGTCTATGCGAACCTCAAGTCGAGCGAGAAGGTGGTGTTCATCATCCGGCATAGCGAACGCACGAACGATACGGGCCCGAACGGTCACTTGACCGACAACGGGAAGAAATATGCCCGCGACTTGGGCGCGCGCATCGCAAAAGTCGGTGCAGAAGATTTCTACTTCGGCTACTCCGGGTATACGCGCACCTACGAGACCTGCGAAGGCATTGCGCTGGGCAAGGGACAGTTGAACTACACTATCGAGGCGCTCCCGTACATGGATGGCGCCTGGTACGTGAAGGATGCCGACAAGGCCAATGCCTACGTGGATTCCGACGGCGGTGGCTGGGTGGTGTATTCCAAGTATGGGTTCACCGGCGCCTATCCCGATGCTTTCTATGATTTGGAGGCGCGCAGCGAGCAGTTGCTCAAGGACGAAATCCTTGCGAATATCGCCAGCATGAAGCGCGTGAACGTGATGTGCACGCACGACTACCTGGTGGTGCCACTGCTTGCATACACGACGGAC
>CACYET010000325.1:0-1409 GCA_902773515.1 uncultured Eubacteriales bacterium
CGCTCTTCACGATGCCGACGTCCGCCGTGCCGGACTCGGTCACGCCGATGTGCTGCGGGTAGTCGCAGGCCTTCGACGCCAGCCGGCAGGCCGCCACCATCTTCTGCACGTCCGTGGCCTTGAACGACAGCACGATGTCGTCATATCCGGCCTTTTCCAACATCCGCGCGTGGTTGAGGCCGCTCTCGACCATGCCCTCGGGCGTCACGCCGCCGTACTTTTCCAAAATTTCCTTTTCCACGCTGCCGGAGTTCACGCCGATGCGCACCGGCACGCGGTGCGCCTTCAGGCAGTCCGCCAGCTCGCGCACGTGCGCCTCCCCGCCGATGTTGCCGGGGTTGATGCGCACCTTCGCGATGCCGTTTTCGATCGACTGGATGGCCAGCCGGTGGTTGAAGTGGATGTCCGCCACCAGCGGCACGGGGCTGCCGTCCACCAGCGCGCGCACCGCGCGGGCGCACGCCTCGTCGTACACCGAGACGCGCACGATGTCCGCGCCCGCCGACGCCATCGCGCGGATCTGCGCCAGCGTGGCCTCCACGTCGCGGGTGTCGGTGTTGGTCATGGTCTGCACCGAGATGGGCGCGCCGCCGCCGATCGCGACGGGGCCGACTTGTACCTTCCGGGTCATGGGAACCTCCTTTGATGAGTGTGGAGTGAGGAGTTAGGAGTGAGGAGTGAGGGGTAAGCTGTAGGGACGCCATAATTGGCGTCCGCTGCTGCTGCGCGGCATCTCTGTAGGGGCGGCGTTGCGCCGCCCGCTCCTTGTCCGCCCCTGCGCCCGCCCCTGCCTTCCCCTCAAGGGGAAGCCTTTTGGCGTTACTTCTTCCTTCCGAAGTGGCGATACGCCAGCGCGCCGATCGGGAAGAAGTACGCGCACCAGGCCACCAGCGCCCAGGTGCCGCCCTTGCTGCCTTCGGACATGTTCACGAACATGCCCGTCATCGGCATGAAGAAGCAGCTGAGGAAGAACACGCCGTGGATCATCATCAGGGCCTTGAGCCATCGGTCCGCGCGCGTTGTTGCGTCCATCGATAGGCCGGTGAAGAACGTGGAGAGCGCCATCATGCCGTAGCCCAGCAGGTCGTAGTTGAACAGCAGGCCGCCGCGCCGGTAGTCCAGCACCCGCGCGGCCTGGTCGCTCAGCGCCTCCAGGCGCACGCTCGTCGTCTGCGCATAGTAGACGATCAAAATCAGCACCGCGTAGACGCACGCGAGCGCGAGGCCGATGTTCGCAGCCACGCGCTTTTCCTCGCGGCTCTCGTGCTGGAACCCAGCTGTCATGATGATGAAGCCGATGGGCAGGAACATGCACACGAGATACGACCCGAACAGGGAGTCGACGATCAGGAACAGCGCGAACAGAAACACCGTGATTGCGACGACCGCCGCGCCGATGCGGGAGAGCT
>CACYET010000325.1:1446-2050 GCA_902773515.1 uncultured Eubacteriales bacterium
AAACACCTCGAAAGCTGCGTCACAGATTGAATCCGCCGGAGATCAGCCGCACGATGTCGTGGTACGTCAGCACCACGAACAGCCCCAGCAGCAGCACCATGCCCGCGGCGTGGACCATGCCCTCCTTCTCCGGGGGGATGGGCTTGCGGCGGATGGCCTCGACGATCAGGAAAAGCAGCCGCCCGCCGTCCAGCGCCGGGATGGGCAGCAGGTTCATGATGCCGAGGTTCAGGCTGATGATGTACATCAGCCACAGCACCATGTACATGCCCTCGCGGGCCTGCTGGGCCACGACGGCGATGATGCCCACCGTGCCGGCGGTGTTCTCCAGGCCCTCGCCCTTGAAGATCAGGTTCTTCAGGCTGTCCAGCATCATGCCGGTGGTCTCCACCATGTAGCTGCCCGCTTCGCGGATCGATTCAAAGAAGTTGAACGTGCGGCTGGCGAACACGATGCCGATCTGGTAGCGCGCGTCGCCGCCGTCCTCGCTCTCAACGGGCACGGCGGTGATGGCGTAGTCCATGCGCTGGCCGTCGCGCTCGATCACCAGGTCGATGGGCTGGGTCAGGTCGCCCGCCTGCATCGTGGACAGCATCAGGCGCAC
>CACYET010000326.1 GCA_902773515.1 uncultured Eubacteriales bacterium
GTGGAAACGTTGATGTTGGGGGGCGGCGGCACCATCAACGGGATGAAGGCCCTGATGCGGGAATTCGACGTGGATATCGTGGGCGTGTGCGTGGTGCTGGCGGTGGACCTGGAGAAGGGCGAGATGCGCCTGGACGGCAGGCGGCTCAATGAGGTGGCGGTATTCGATGAGGATTAAGGTCTTTACGCTGTTTCCGGACATGCTCAGGCCCATGCTGGGCGCGAGCATCCTCGGGCGCGCCATCTCGGCGGGCCTGATCGACGTGGAACTGATCGACATCCGCGCGTACTCCGAGGACAAGCACCGCAACACTGACGACTACCCGTTCGGCGGCGGCGCGGGCATGGTGATGGCCGCCCAGCCCATCGTGGACGCTTTCGCGGCGAACCTGCCCGCGGACTACAAGGGCAGGCGCGTGTACCTGTCCCCCCGGGGGCGGACGCTGACGCAGAAGGTCGTCGAGGAACTGGCGCGGGAGGACGAGCTGACGCTGCTCTGCGGCCACTACGAGGGCGTGGACCAGCGCGCGCTGGACGCCGTGATCGACGAGGAGCTCTCCATCGGCGACTACGTGCTCACCGGCGGCGAGCTCGGCGCGCTGGTGGTGATCGACGCGGTATCAAGGCTGGTGCCCGGCGTGCTGGGCTCGGATGAGTCCAGCGAGGACGAGAGCTTCACGACGGGGCTTTTGGAGTACCCGCAGTACACCCGGCCCGCCGACTTTCGCGGTCAAAAGGCGCCGGACGTGCTGCTGGGCGGCAACCACGCCGGCATCGTGGCCTGGCGTCGGGAGAGGTCGCTCGACCTGACGCTTCGGCGCAGGCCGGAGTTGCTCGAATCCGCGCCGCTGACGGACGCCGACCGGGAGCTGCTAACGCGGCTGAAGCGCGCGCGGGAGATCGAGGCGGGCTTTTCGGCGCTCGGCCTCAGTCGCCAGGACATGCAAACCGCCGACCTGTGGCCGAAGCAGTGGCTTTCCGCGTTCGTGCCCGAGGCAAACCGCAAGGCGGCCCGGAAGCAGTGCGTCTCCGGGCGGCGGCACGTGGGCTGGCTGTGGCAGGCGTTCTCGATGGGCTTCATCCCGGCGTTCATCGAGGGCGAGAGCGCGGCGCGGGCGTGGCGCGAACAGACGCCGATCGGCTCCTGTACCGCGCGGGGGGCCTCTCGCCGGACGCCCTTATCGGCCTCGGTCCGTTCATTCTCGCGGACGAGGCGTTGACGCGCACGCTCGTGTACACCGGCAGGCCCGGGAAGGGGCCGTATTTCGCCCAAAATGCGGTGCGGGGCGAAGAAGTTTAACACAAAATGACATTGCCTTCCGCCTCTGTGCGTGCTATAATGGACAAGTTGAGATCGGACGGTCCTCTGTGGCAAGGCCAGCATGAACGTCCTGGAGAGGAAAGGAGGAAATTCGCATGAATGAGATCATCCGTTCCATTGAGAGCGCCCAGCTCAAGAAGGACATCCCCCAGTTCGCCATCGGTGACACCGTGCGCGTTCAGGTGAAGGTTGTCGAAGGCTCCCGCGAACGTCTGCAGGCCTTTGAAGGCGTGGTCATCGCCCGCCGCAACGGCTCTGTCCGCGAAACGTTCACCGTTCGCCGCGTCTCTTACGGCATCGGCGTCGAGCGCACGTTCCCGCTGCACAGCCCCCGCGTGGACAGCATCAAGGTCGTGCGTCGCGGCAAGGTTCGCCGCGCGAAGCTGTACTATCTGCGCGACCGCAGCGGCAAGGCAGCCAAGGTCAAGGAGAGGACTTAATCTTCCGGACCACAATCGGGGCTGCTCAAAACGCATAAGTATGCGAAGGGCATTCCATTGTAGGGGCGGCGATGCGCCGCCCGCCGGGTACAACGATTCGATTTGTACTTGGCGGGCGCCGCATCGGCGCCCCTACACTGTGTTGATGCGTCGGTATTCGTTTTTAAGACAGCCCCTTTTGATGGGCATGACTCTACAGCACGTACAGCAGTATGCACAAAAAGTGCAGAAGGCTTCCGATCACCACGAACACGTGGAACGCGGAGTGGGCGTAGCGGCGCTTGCGGCCGATGGCGTAGAGCACCGCGCCGATCGTGTAGGCCACGCCGCCCCACAGCAACAGCCAGAAGCCGCCCTCGCCGATCAGCTGCCGCACCAGCGAGATGCGCACCACGATGCACCAGCCCATCAGCAGGTAGCAGGCCTGCGAGAGCTTGTCGAACTTCTTGAGGTCCACGGCGTTGAGCGCGATGCCAACCGCCGCCAGCGCCCAGATCACGCCGAAGATCGTCCAGCCCAGCGCGGGACTGTGCGCGCGCAGCGTGCACAGCGCGATGGGGGTATAGGTGCCCGCGATCAGCGCGAAGATGCTGCAATGGTCCAGGACCTGCATCACGCGCTTGCCGAACAAACGCGGGCTCAGGCCATGGTAGACGCTGGAGATGCTGTAGAGCGCCAGCATGCTCAGCGCGTACACGGTGCCGCTG
>CACYET010000327.1 GCA_902773515.1 uncultured Eubacteriales bacterium
TACATCTTCAGCGTCTGACCCTTGAACCAGTCGTCGCCGGAATCATACTCCCCATCGAAGATCGGATAGACCGGCGCGAATTCCCGCCCGGCCAGCTGCGCCAGCGAGCGCACGTTGCGGTTGAACATGCCCGTGTTGGAATCGTAGCCGTCCCAGAGTCCATAGACGGTATACTGATTCTCGTACTCGTTGTAGCCGCAGCGCAGGTCGCCATACTCGCCGTCGATCATGACGGGGATATTCCCGAGGAATTCACTCCAGCCCGGCCGGTTGGCCGTCAGCACGTCGAAGGCGCAGGTCACGCCCTCCACGGCCGGCCACAGCCAGGGCTCGACGGCCGAATAGGCGAACATAAAAACATCGTCCTCCTCCCAGTAATCGAAATCGACCGGCATCAGTCCCAGGCGCACGATGGTTCCCGTTTCCTCCTCCCGATACAGGTTATAGCGGATCACATTCGATTCAAACCACTCCTGTGCTTCATTGTCGACAAATTCAAACGCCGGCGTGCCGTCCGGCTTTGCAAGCTTTATGACCTTCGATCGATAACCTTCAAGGGTATCATAATCCGGAAGGCGCTCCGCCCTTTTATATACCCAGTCCGGCGCGGTCCAGGGGCTTATGGCGTCCAGCAGGGCCAGGAAGTGCGGGCTGGGGCAGTTGTGGGCGTAAATATTCAATTCCTCGATGTCAAAATCCACGGCGTAGCAAAACGACAGCCCCCGCGCCGCGCTCCGGCCCGAATCCACGGCGTAGCAAAACGACAGCCCCCGCGCCGCGCTCCGGCCCGAGCCGCGCACGCTGTACACCACCGCGTCCTTCAGCGCGGCGAGCACGTCTCGCCTCAGGCGGGGATCCCATAGGGTCTCATTTTCCGAAAAGAAGATGTCGGCCAGATCCCACTGGTTATCCTGGCCCGTCCCGTAGCACTCGGCGCGAATGATCCCCTTGGCCAGGTTGATCAGCGTCAGGGGGTCCTCCACGTAGAGCCGGTCGAGCTCGGCGAAGACGCTGTCAAACGCCTCGGCCAGCCGGTCCGCCTGGGAGAGGTCGATCAGCGACCAGGTCAGTATGTCCTGAGACGCCTTGTCATCCTGCTGGGCGTATTTGATCTGGGTCGTATCGCAGATCAGGCGGCCCAGCGCCTCGCCGTCCATCTCCGGAATATAGCACAGCTGTTGCAGCCAGTCAGCGACGGCGCTTCCCTTGCCCGCCACGACCTCCTCCGAGGCCACCATCCAGCGGGCGCTGTCGCCGATGGCGCAGGCGGTTTCGACGTTGGCCATCATGCAGGCATCCAGCAGCACGCACTCCAGGGTCATGCCGCTTTCGCGTAGCGCCGCGCCCAGCTCATCCAGGCGCATCGTGTCGTTTTCGAACAGCTCGTCGATGAACAGGCCCTTCATGCTGCCGCCGCCGTGGTCCCACAGCACCAGCGCGTACTTCTTCGCGGGATAGTTCGCGGCGCTCCAGCGGATGAAGTCCGACAGAGTTTCGGGCTCGGCCATGCTTTGAAGCGGCAGCGTCTCGTCGAGGACGAAATCACCCAGCAGTTCCGCCGTGTCGTGGCTAAAGTGCCATCGCTGCAGCGCGGAGGGATCGACGGGCATGTTCAGCTCCTCGGTGTGCCACTGCTTGCAGCCGCCGGTCTCGATCACCACGTTCACCCCGTCCAAGCCGCACTTGTCCGAGGCGTCGACCAGGTCCCAATCGCCCGGCAGCAGCTCGTGCTCCTCAAATTTGAAATAGGGATGGCATCCGGCGATGTCCTTCAGGTTTTCGGTGGCGTAGCCATAGCGGGACTCCAGGTCCGAGCCGCACATGTAGAACATCACCGTCCACTCGGCTTCGTTCCCCGCGTTTTCGGCCAGCGCCGGGAGGGCGAAGAGTGCCAGCGCGGCCAGCAGCATCGCCGGCAGCGCGATCATCCATTTTCCTCGCATGTCAGCCTCCTTTATAAACGCCCGAAAGGGAACCGCATGAAAGCGGCTCCCTTTGGTTGTGATTCAGCTTCCAAATGCCTTCTCCTATGGGACAGGCTTTTGGAATGTCCTACGCCGCCGCGGCGTCGTCGGGCAGCGGCTCGGGCTCGG
>CACYET010000328.1 GCA_902773515.1 uncultured Eubacteriales bacterium
TCTCATCTCCGGCAGCTTTGGCGGCATCAACCTGGAGGACATCTCCGCGCCCCGCTGCTTCGAGATCGAACGGAAGCTGAAAGAAAAATGCGACATCCCGATCTTCCACGATGACCAGCACGGCACCGCCATCATCACGCTGGCCGGGCTGATCAACGCGCTGAAGGTGGTCGGCAAGAAGAAGGAGGACATCCGCGTGGTCACCAGCGGCGCGGGCGCGGCGGCGACAGCCATCGTAAAGCTCCTGCTCTCCTATGGCATCAAAAACATCATCATGTGCGACCGCAAGGGCGCGATCTACGAGGGCCGCCCCGAGGGCATGAACCCCGCCAAGGACGAGATGGCGAAGCTCACCAATCTCGAAAAGAAGGCCGGGAGCCTCGCGGACATGCTCGTGGGCGCGGACGTGTTCATCGGCGTATCCGCCCCCGGCACCGTGACCACCGAGATGGTGAAGACCATGGCCAAGGACGCGATCATATTCGCCTGCGCCAACCCCACGCCCGAGATCTTCCCCGACGAGGCGAAGGCCGGCGGCGCGCGCGTGATCTCCACCGGCCGCAGCGACTTCCCGAACCAGATCAACAACGTGCTCGCCTTCCCCGGCGTGTTCCGCGGCGCCTTCGACGTGCGCGCGCGCGACATCAACGAGGAGATGAAGATGGCCGCCTCCAAGGCGCTGGCGGGGCTGATCTCCGACGAGGAGCTCAACGAGGACTACATCATCCCCGCGCCGTTCGACCCCCGCGTGAAGGACGCCGTGGCCAGGGCCGTCGCGCAGGCCGCAAGGGATAGCGGCGTGGCGAGGATTTAAAAAAGAGCATCACCCGGTTTGCACAGGCGATGGCGTATTCTTCTTCTCTTCTCGTGTAGCTCTAAATGCAACGTACAGATCCTTCGCTTCGCTCAGGATGACAACGGCAGGGTTTCCGCCAGGCTGTCATCCTAAACGAAGTGACCCGCACGAACGTCCGTTGCACGTGGAAGTCGCGGTCGGTGATGAGGATGTCGGCGTCCTTGCCGGGCTCCAGCGAGCCCTTCTTCGCGTCCATGCCCACGGAGCGGGCGGGATAGAGCGAGGCCATGTTCACGACCTCATAGAGCGGAAGTCTCGTGTGCTTTCGGAAGTTGCGCACGGCGAGGTCCATCGTCAGGCTGCTTCCGGCGATGGTGCCGTCGGGGAAGCGGCAGCGGATGCCGTCCACGATCACCGTCTGCCCGGACTGGTCGTGCGGGCCGTCGGGCAGGTGCGCCACCTGGATCGAGTCGGTGATCAGCACGAGCTTGTCGCCCTTCAGCTTCGCCATCAGCGCAAACAGCATCGGGTCCACGTGGAAGGTGTCGGCGATCAGCTCGCAGTACACGCGCCCGTTAGACAGCGCCGCGCCCGCCGCGCCGGGCTCCCGGTGCGTCATGCCCGACATGCCGTTGAAGGTGTGCGTGGCGTGGGTGACGCCGGCCTCGACGCCCGCCAGCGCTTCGTGGGCCGTGGCGGCGGTGTGGCCCATCGACAGGACGACGCCCAGCTTCTCGGCGGCGCGGATGAACGCCAGCGCCCCGTCCACCTCCGGCGCGACGGTCATCAGCTTCACCACGTCCGTCCACGGGCGCAGCTTCTCGATGTCGGGCCGCTGGATGCTGGCCTCCGACTGCGCGCCCTTCTTCTTGACGCTGATGAACGGGCCCTCGGCGTGGCAGCCCAGCACCTGCGCGCCGCGCCACTCCGGCGCGAGGCTGTCCGCCATCGCCCGGCGGATCGCGTCAAAGCACCTTTCGAGCACCGGCCAGTCGAGCGTCATCGTCGTCGGCAGCCACGCGGTGGTCCCCCACCGCGCCATCTGCCGGGACATCGCGAGGAGCTCTTCGGCGCTGGCGTTCGAGGCGTCCCAGCCCATGAAGCCGTGGCAGTGAACGTCCACAAGCCCCGGCGCGACGTAGCTGCCCGCGGCGTCGACGGTCTGGGCACCCGCTGGAACGGCGTCTTCGATTCCAACGATCTTCCCCACGTCGAAGGCCAGCGCCTTGCCGGACACCTCGCCCCCCGGGAGCAAAACCGTGCCGTTGACGATATATTTCATGGCGTTCACCCTCCCTGGTTATGACTATAAGATATGACCACGGTGCTCGCCTTGATAATACTACATGTTTCGATCGTTGTCAATACTTTTAAGAATTGAGTATAGTATAATAATAGGCTTTT
>CACYET010000329.1 GCA_902773515.1 uncultured Eubacteriales bacterium
ATTGCTGCCGACATGTCGACTCCGGCCGACGCGGCCACGGCCTCGTTCCGCACCTCGATCATAGGCACACGCCGAACGATGCCGAACATGGCGCAACCCGACAAAAAGCCAAACAGCAGGAGCGCAGACACCCGCAATACACCTTTTGCAAAATTTCTCATGGCACACATTATACCATAAGAGGGGGGCATAATTCCCCTTCCTGACACAAAAGTAAAAAAAGTTTGCGAGGCTGTCCAGTCTCAGCCGCCGATGCCAAGCTTGTTCAGGCGGTAGTTCATCATGCGTGGCGACACGCCCAGCTCGCGTCCGGCGGCGCTGCGGTTGCCGTTGTGGCGCAGGAGCGCGTCCTCCAGCACGCGCTTCTCGAACGCCGCCAGCTGCTCGTCGAGCGTCTGCGTCGCGTCGGGCCTGTAAGGATCCTCCGCGAACTCCGGCGCCTGAAGCGAGGGCGGCAGGTTGTAGCCGTGCACGCAGTCGTCCGTCGCGGTCAGCACCGCGCGCTCGATGCAGTTCTCCAGCTCGCGCACGTTCCCAGGCCACGAGTAGGACTGCAGCATGCTCACCGCCGGCGGCGAGATGCGCGTCACCTGCTTGCCGTACTTCACGTTCATCTTCCCGAGGAAATGCTCGGCCAGCAGCACTATGTCGCCCGTACGCCTCGAAAGGTCGGGCATCGCGATCGGGAACACCGACAGGCGGTAGTAGAGGTCCTCGCGGAACATCTTCTTCGCCATCAGGTCCTCGAGGTTCCGGCTGGTCGCCGCGATGAAGCGCACGTTCGAGCGCAGCTCCTCGTTCGAGCCAATGCGCGAGAACGTCCGCTCCTGCAGGAAGCGCAGCAGCTTGATCTGTATCGGGATCGACAGGTCGCCGATCTCGTCGAGGAACAGCGTTCCTCCGTCCGCCGCCTCCGCGCGCCCGATGCGGCGCTGCGCCGCTGAACGCCCCCTTCTCGTGCCCGAACAGCTCGGACTCCACCAGGGATTCCGGCAGCGCCGCGCAGTTCAGCGTCACGAACGGCTTGTCCTTGCGCATGGAAAGGCTCTGGATCGCCCGCGCCACGAGTTCCTTGCCAGTCCCGCTCGCGCCGCGAATAAGCACCGTAGCCTCGCTCGGAGCCACCTGGCGTATCTGCTCGTACACGGCGCGCATCTCGCGGCAGTTGCCGATCAGGTCGCCCGGATTGTTCGCCAGCATGTCGCGCAGCCTGCGGTTCTCTTCCACCAGCGCCTGACGTTCCGCCAGCTCCTCGCGGCACACCGCCGCCGCCTCCGCCGTGATGTTCGCGATGATCTCCAGCAAAGCCACGTCGCGCTCCAAGTCGGCAGCTGCCGCCGTCCCCGGCTCGTTCAGGCGGTCGATCGACAATGTGCCTATCACCTGCCCGAGATGCACCAGCGGCACGCAGATGAACGCGATCGGACGCTTGTCCGTCCTCGCCCCAGTCCTGTTGAGGAAGCGCCTGTCGACATGGATGTCCGGCACCACCTCGCACTTGCCCGTCTGCGCCACGCGTCCTGTCACGCCCTCCCCGATGCGGTAGCGCCCCAACGCCCGCTCGTCGTCGTCAAGCCCGCGCGAAGCCTCGATGCGCAGCTCGTCGCCCTCCAGAAGCGTCATCGTCCCACGAAGCATCCCCATGCGCCGCTCCAGGATGTCGAGGACCTTGTCCAGCAAGGCCCGCACATTCCGTTCCCTTACGACAACCGAACTGATCTCTTGAATTACCGGTATCTCCGGCGACAATTTCGTGTTCATGGGTCAACATTATACCAAACTTTTGTCCGTTTGACAATAAATGTAAAAATCACCAAATCCATGTAAAAATACGGCTTTTTGTTACAGCTAGTGTAAAAGGGTGACGTAACTCCTCCCAGGACCACCAGGACCACCAAGACAACCAGGACAACCAAGACCACCAGGAGTGCCAGGAGTGCCGGGACTATCTGGATTGTCCATTTCAAGTTGGTATTCCAGGTGGTCCTGGTGGTCTTGGTCCCCCCCCCGCACCAACCACTAACCACCAGCCATTAATTTATGCTATACTTCTTGCCCATGGAAATACCGAAGATCAGATACGAAACCGACGACTTCTCCGACATCCTCGCGAAGGATACACGT
>CACYET010000330.1 GCA_902773515.1 uncultured Eubacteriales bacterium
CTTATTTCCGGTTTTCCGCGTCCACTGGACAGATATGGAAGGAGCTGAGATACCGTGGCAGCGTTTCGCATCGTACTCTATGTGTTTCTGGGCATCGGCTGTCTGATCGTGGTCTGCGGCCTCGTGGGGCGCAGGAAGTGGCAGGCCCGGGTGGACCGGGAGCGCGTCCGCACCGCGGGCATCGTGGTCGATCACGTCCGCAACCCCAAGGGCGGCGCCTACCTGCCGATGATCGCGTACCTGGCGGACGGCGCAGAGCAGCGGGGCGTCTGGATAAGCACCATCCGCACGGGCAAGCTGGAGCTCGGGCAGGAGGTCGAGGTGCTCTACGACCCCGATCACCCCGAGAGCTTCCACCTCGCTCAGGAGGAGGAGGTCAGCCCGTCGAAGGAGATCATGTCCATCGGCGTCATCGTCATCGCCTGCGTGCTGGGAGTGTTCATCTACGCGAACGTGACCACCGGCAATTCCCCGTTCGCCCTGCGGCCGAACTATTCCAGGACGCAGGACAGCAAGACGGCGCAGATCATCAACCTGAACGCCGACGACGCGTTCAGCTTTAAGAGCGACTCGGACTACCGCTGCACGCTGACCGGCTACTCGGGCGACGCCAGGAGCCTCAAGATCCCCGTATTCGGCGGCGACAAGTTCATCACGCGCATCGGCCGGAGCGCGCTGGCGAACCAGCGGAACCTGAGCGAGGTAACCGTCCCCGGCACCATCAAGGAGATCGCGGAGGGCGCGTTCGCGGGGTGCGTGCGGCTTCAGACCGTGCGGATACACGACGGGACGGAGACGATCGGCGCGATGGCCTTCGAGGGCTGCCTGAGCCTGGCGCAGGTGTCGCTGCCCGCCAGCCTCACCGAAATCTCCGACAACGCCTTCCCCGCGGACTGCTCCGCCACGTTCATCGTCGAGCCGGGCTCGCTCGCGGAGACCTACTGCCAGGAGCACGGCTACGCGATCAGCCGCCCCGACTCGGACGACGCGATCTAGCAGGACCGGCGCATCAAAAATCCCATGCCGTTTCATCGGCATGGGGTTTTTCTTTCCGTGAGTATTTCTTCTTGCTCTCCACCCGCCGCGTGACGGGCGACAGGCCCCACTCGCGGCGCTTCTCCCGGTCCAGCAGCTTCCGGGCCTTCTTGCCCAGCTTCTGCCGGGGTATGAATCGCATGGTCATAAGCATCCCTCCCAAATGATTGGACGCAGGACGATGAGGTCCCAAATGATTGGACGCAGGACGATGAGGTAAGGTTCCAAGGGGAGGAGAGCCGTCTCTGTGGTACCGTCTCACATCGCCATATCTTCATAGGGGAAACTGGTAGCATACATCGTTTCAGGGGCAATGTCAATATCCCCATCCATCCAGGTGACCACGCCATGATCGACGCTCGCCGTCTTGAACACGGTTTCATCCTTCAAGGGCTGGAAGGCAGGGTATTCCAGAAGCTGCGTCGCGTCGTACAGGCGGCGCTCTCCGGAGGCAAATGTCACCAGCATCATCATGTCATCCAGCGGCTTTACAGCGGACACGCGCATGTCCTGAACCGCGGTTCCCGCGTAGGCAATGCCATTCATCACATACATTCTGCATCCCCCTTACGCCAGAGGCTTGATCTTGTCAAAGGCTTCACCTCGAACCGCTTTATTCCATGCGGCATAGGCTTCTTCCTCGTGAAGCGCCAGCCAGCCCACGACCATCTTCAGCTGCTTCACCGGCAGCGATCCAGCCAACAGCTCGCCATCAACGCCTATCGAGGCTGTGTAATCTCCATAGTAAACGTGCACATGCGGCTTGTTGTGCTGGACAGTATCATTGTACAGCAGCTTGATGATGATGCCGCCAAATCGGCTCAGTTCAGGCATGATAATATGCCCCCTTCCTGTTCACAGTATAGCACAGAAAGCTGGTGCTTACAAGCGGGATATCGTCGCGGCAGCTTCTGGCGGCGGGCCCTGCCCGCTACCCCCAGTACTTCCTGTCCAGCGTCCGGTACTGCACGGCCTCGGCGATCTGCTCGTCGGCGATGGCGTCGAAGCCGTCGAGGTCGG
>CACYET010000331.1 GCA_902773515.1 uncultured Eubacteriales bacterium
CCTTTGTCAAGGCGAAATAAGCGCTGTTTTCCCCAGGATGAGCCTTCGCTCCGGGAGGGCTCATCTTTTTTTGTTGAAAACCGTACCGCGTTGGGGTATAATACGTTGATTGTTGTTTTTCATCATTCTATTTCCGGAGGGCGCCATGGACCGGGAAATCCTTGTATCCGTCTGCACCTTGACCTACAACCACGAGGCCTATCTGCGCGACACGCTCGAGGGCATCCTGATGCAGAAGGTGGACTTCCCCATGGAGATTCTCGTCAACGACGACGCCTCCACCGACGGCACGCGGGCCATTCTCCGGGAATACGCGGAGAAGTACCCGGACCTGATCCGCCCCTTCTATCAGGACGTGAACCTCTACTCCCAGGGCAAGGACCTGTGTCTGGAGGTGCTCTACCCCGCCGCCCGCGGCAAGTACATCGCCCTGTGCGAGGGGGACGACTACTGGACAGACCCCGACAAGCTGCAGCTGCAGGTGGATTTTCTGGAGGCGCACCCCGAGTACACGGCCTGTGTGCACGACACGCTGGTCCGCTACTGCAGCGGGGAGCGGGCGGACTACCGCCTGCTGCACCGCGGGCAGGACTGCGACGTGCGCTTTGAGGACGTGCTCTTCGGCATGTCCCACGCCTTCCACACCAGCTCCATCGTCGCGAAAAAGGCGGTCATCGCCCACCCGGCGGACTTCTTCTATGTCGGTCTGGCCCACGGCTTCGGCGACCACCCCGACGGGCTGTGGATGATCACCAACGGCCCCATCCGCTATCTGGACCGCTGCATGTCGGTCTACCGCGTGCACTCGAACAGCGCCTCCTGGAGCAGCGGCGTCGACGCGGGCTATGCGGCGATGCGCGACTACTTCGACGGCAAGCTCGAGCTGCTGCGCGCCTACCGCCCCTACGCGCAGGCCGAGCGGCTCCCGGCGGTGGATCAGGCCATCCTCGAGACGGAGTTCGAGCAGATGCACTACGAGGGCCGCGACCGCGAGCAGCGCAGGCCCCCCTACGACGCGATCCTCCGGCGGCAGCCCTTCTCCTACCGGCTGAAAAATCTGCTCAAATGCTGCTTCCCGGCCCTGCAGCGCCGCTACCGGAAGCGCCGGGGCTAGTCCGAATAACAGGACGATTTCATGGAGACCCGGATATACTGGACTATTCCTCGGTCTTCTACTTCAACCTCGCCTTCTGTCTGCTGCTGTACGCGGGCCTTTTCTTCTGCGCCCCGTGGATCAGCCGCCTCTACCGCATCCCGGAGCTGACGCCCATCGTGCGCGTGCTGGGTCTGACCATCGTGGTCTCCGGCGTCAAGAACGTCCAGCAGGCCTATGTCGCCAAGACCATGCAGTTTCGGCGCTTCTTCTTCGCCACGCTCGGCGGGACGGTCTTCTCGGCCGTCGTCGGCATCACGCTGGCCTACCTGGGCTACGGCGTGTGGGCGCTCGTGTTCCAGCAGCTTCTGAACGTCACGGTCAACACGGCCATCCTCTGGCTCACCGTCGGCTGGAAGCCCAAGCGCATGTTCTCCTGGAAGCGCCTGGGCGGGCTCATCTCCTACGGCTGGAAGCTGTTGATCTCCCAGCTTCTGGACACGGCCTACCTCAAGCTCTACCAGTTCATCATCGGCCTGCGCTACTCCACGGCGGACCTCGCCTTTTATAACCGGGGCGATCAGTTCCCGAACCTGATCATGGAGAACACCAGCGCCTCGCTCGACAGCGTGCTGCTGCCGGTCCTGTCCTCCGAGCAGGACGACCGCGTGCGCGTGCGCGAGATGACGCGCCGGGCCGTCAAGGTCAGCACCTTTGTTCCTCATGCCGCTGATGGCGGGCCTCGCCGCCTGCGCGGAGCCTCTGGTGCGCTTTCTGCTGACTGAGAAGTGGCTGCCCTGCGTGCCCTACATGCAGCTGTTCTGCCTGAACTACGCGTTCTGGCCCGTCCACACGGCCAACCTCAACGCGATCAAGGCCGTGGGCCGCAGCGACATCTTCCTGAAGCTGGAGATCATCAAAAAGGTCCTCGAGACGGGGATCCTGCTCGTCACCATGCGCTACGGCGTCATGGCGATCACCCTGGGCCTTCTGGCCTCGGGCTTTGCCTCCATCGTCATCAACGCCTGGCCGAACCGCCGCCTGCTGGATCTGCCCTTTACGCGCCAGCTGCTGGACGTGCTGCCCGCGCTGCTGCTGTCGCTCGGGATGGCCGCCGCGATCTGGCCCGTGACGCTGCTCGGTCTGCCCGATCCGGTCAAGCTGCTGATCATGGTGCCCGCGGGCGTGCTGGTCTATGTGGGCGTCTCGGCCCTTCTGAAGCTGGACAGCTTCACCTATGTGCTCGAGATCGCAAAGCGGCTGCTGCGCCGCGGCAAAACGGCGGAAGGCGGGGAGACGGCATGAAGGACGGCGTCATGGTCTCGGTGCTCTG